>JBIKIA010000348.1:0-5333 GCA_044361885.1 Prosthecobacter sp.
GCAGGCCGGCGGGGTTCATGTCGAGAACGAGACCGTCGAGCGAGACGATCTTGACGCACTCGGGCTCACTATCGAAGATGCTGCGGAGGCGGAACTCACTGCGTGCCTGGGCCCGCGGGGAGAGCATGAGGGAGACGAGATTGGCCGCAGATACGGCGAAGCTCTGCTCGCCATGGGTCCACTGGCGCTGGGGGCCGACATGCTCGATGCACAAGACGCCAGCCAGTCTGCCCGCGACGAGTACGGGCGCATCCAGCATGGAGGTGATGCCCAGTGGCTTCAGGTAAGGTTCCGCGAACTCGCGGGTGCGTGCATCCTGCCGCGCATCTCCGGCAGAGATGACCTCGCTCTCTGCCAGGGCGCGGAAGTAGGCGGGGAAAGCATCGGCCTGAAGTTCCAGGCCTTTGGAGTGCTGGCCAGGGGTGGCTTCGAAAAGGTTCTGGCAGACGATGGCCGAGCGCTCCGGGTTATAACACCAGAGGCTGGCTCGCTCTGTGTTTAACGTGCGGGCTACAGCCGAGGTGATCTCCTGCAAAGCAGCGGCTTCATCACCCGAAAGCAGGAGTGCGCTGTGGGTCAGGGTGACCAGTGCGGCATGTTGTGTTTGATAGTCCTGGTCGCTGAGTCGCTGTGCTGCCTCCGCTCTTTTGCGTTCGGTGATGTCCCGCTCAATGGCGACGGAATGGGTGAATTTGCCCTCACTATTCGCCACTGGCACGATGTCGATCTCCAGCCAGAATTCCTCACCCGATTTGGTGTAGTTGATGATCTCTTCACGCACCGGATGGAAGGCGAGCAAGGCGGCGCGGATTCGATCCAGGACATCCCGCTGAGTGTTCTTCCCCTGAAGGAAGCGCGGACTCCGGCCCAGTACTTCCTCCCTGGTGTAACCCGTGCGGCGGACAAAGGCATCATTCACATACAAGATACGTGGTCCGGGTTCGTCGATGGGCTCTGCCTCCGTGATCAAAACGATGTCGTTTAAGCGGGAGAGGCAGTTTTCCAGAAGGCTGACCCGCTGATCACTCTGATGTCTCAGAGTGATGTCAGTGTGGGCAGGGGCCGGAGGTGTGTCCAAATGGGCGAACTCACTCGTTGAAGGCGGTAGTTTCATTGGGGGGCGTCATCGTCGGTGGGCTGAATGGCGAGACTTTCCTCGTCGGCTGGAAACTCCAGGGAGAACTCCGTGAACTCACCTGGGACGCTTTGTACATCGACCACGGCCCCGTGCTCCAAGAGGATGGAGTGGCAGATAGAAAGGCCCAGGCCCATGCCCCCGCCCACATCCTTGGTGGTGAAAAAGGGTTCGAAGACATGCTCGCGCACTGCGGCTGACATGCCGACGCCGTTGTCGCGCAGTATCAGGCGCACACGCCTGTCCTCCAAGCTGGCACGGACGATCAGGCGTGGGCCATCATCGTCTGCATAGGTCTTTGCCTCCATGGCATCCATGGCGTTTTTGATCAGATTGGTCAGCACCTGGAGCATTTGATTTCGGTCTGCCAGGATGGCGAGGGCAGGTGGTATCTCGATCTGGGTCTCGTAGCCTCGCTGGCCTGCATGAGAGAGGTATTTGAGCACTGACTCCACCAGGCCGAGAAGTGCCGTCGGCTGGCGCTCTTTGCTTTTCGAACTGGAGGCAAAGCCCCGCAAATCCGCCACGATCCGGGTCACGCGGTGAACCCCGTCATTGATGTCCTGAAGCACTTCGGAGAACTCTGCGGCAGAGTCTGTCGGCAGCGTCGGCAGCTGACTCTTCAGCAGGTGCAGGCCCTGGATGGCGTAGTTGAGGGGATTGTTGATCTCATGGATGAGCCCCGCACTCATGCGGCCCAGAGCTGCCAGTCTTTCCTGCCGGACGAGCAGCTCATCCTTCTTCTGAAGCTCTGAAAGCGCCAGCTCCAGGCGCTGCTTTTGGGAGGACAGCTCCTGCTGCTGGCGGTGCATCTTGGCCAAGTTGCGTACTCGCAGCACCAGCTCTGCCGCCGTGCAGGGCTTGGAGAGAAAGTCGGTGGCCCCAGCCCTGAGGCAGTCGAGTTTCATGGCCCGGTCATCGGTGGCGGTGAGCATCACGATGGGGATGTCCTGCGTTTCCAAAGTGGCCCGCAGATCGCGGCAGAGTTCGAATCCTGTTTTCACCGGCATTCGGATGTCGCTCAAGATCAAGTCTGGCAAATGGGCCAGAGCCATCTCCATGCCTTCCTGCCCATTCCTGGCGGTGATGACATCGAAACTGCTCTGGAGGTGCATATTCAGAATGTCCCGCATGGCGGTTTCATCATCCACGATCAGCACGAGCTGCCTTTCACGTCCCGCGAAGGGCGGTGGCAATGAGGCGACCCCCTGCTGAGCGGGCTGCAAAACAGCCTGCCGCATGTCAGTGAACACTTTGGATGGAAAGGCCTTGGCGTGTGAGGGGGGTAACGCAGATTCGGGCATGGGGAATGTGAGCAGCAAGGAGTCGTTCGACAGGAAACGATTTTCCATTCGACCTTCGGGGCGCATGGTCTGAAGCCCAGCATTCGCAACTCTGCCCCTACTTCTGGTAATCCCAAGCGTTGATTACGGCTTGTCGTTATAATCTATCGATGTGCAGGTGTGCTCGGTGGAGGCGAATGAGCTTCTCTTTGCCTGGGTGCGGAGCAAAGGTTTGCGGCTCGTAGAAGTGACGACCTGACGAGACTCTTCCGCATCCATGGCGTCTCACGTCTGCGTGTTTTCGATGCCTCCGTGTTTCCGAAGCTCCCCGCCCTCTTCATCCTCATGCCCCCACCTACATGATCAGTGAAAATGCCGCCGAAGTCATCGCCGAGGATGCCTGTCTGGCGGACAGATGAGAGTCCTGCCATTTATCGCTGCACGAGGGGCCGGATGATGAGTGACTCTGAAAATCCTCTCAAAAGACATTGCCAGCCTTTCACGAGTTTCATAAAGCAGAGGAATGCCTGATCTCCGCTTTGCGATTTGCCTTCTCCTCCCCTCGTTCCTGAGCGCCCAAACCGACGCTAATAAGCCCAACACTTGCGCCATTCCCATCCCGGTGGCGCGTGAGGTGCGGGAACTGGAGGTGATGAAGCCTGCCACGCCAAAGCTCGAACGGGATCTGCTCAACCTGCCTCTCAGTGCCACGGTCAGTGATGCCGCCTTTCTCGACTCCGCTGCTGTGCGCTCGGTCAAAGACGCCGCCATTCATGCGCCAGGAGTTTTCTTCAATGAATACAGCGCCCGTCGCACGAGCCAGCCTGTCTTTCGCGGCATCGGCGGATCGCCCATGAACCCTGGCGTCACCACCATCATCGACGGAGTGCCGCAGTTCAGTGCCAACTCCAGCAGCCTCGAACTCATCGACGTGGAGCAGATCGATTTCGTGCGCGGGCCCATGAGCACACTGATGGGTCGCAACACCGCTGGCGGTTTCATCGGCACCACCAGCCGCCGTCCATCGCTCAATGACTGGGGCGGCACCGCCGAGACTTCCTTTGGCAACTACAACCTCTTCGACTTTCGTGGCAGTGTCACCGGGCCGCTCATTCAGGATCAGCTCGGATTCAGCTTCGCTGGGGGGCATCGCGAGCGCGATGGCTTCTCCGAAGATGCCGCGACCGGACGCGACATCGACAATCGCAGTTCCTGGTTCGGCAAAACACAGTTTCTCTGGCAGCCCGACGAGACGCTGGAGGTCCGCTTTATCCTCGCCGCCGAATCCGCAGATGATGGTGACTATGCGCTGCAAGACGTCACCCGCCTGCGCCGCCGCGAGCGCCAACTGACGAGCAATTTCTACGGTCACACAAAGCGCGATGTCATTCAGCCAACACTCCAGATCACTTATCATTCGGATGCCTTCGACCTCATCTCTACCACGGGCCTCGTCTGGTGGCAGACGGAAGATCTGACGGACTTCGATCACAGCGACCTGCCGCTGCTCATCCATCGCAATGAAGAAGAAATGGTCACCCTCACGCAGGAGTTCCGCTTCAAGAATCCGGAGGGGAAACCCATCGTCTTTTGCAAGCAAGCCAGCCTTCAGTGGCAGGCCGGAGCGTTCTTCTTTTACAGCAAACACGAGCAGGACATCGCCAACACCAGCGACCTTGGTTTCCTGCCAGTGCCCGAATCCTTCACTCAGGGTGAGTTTCAAGACCTCGGCCTCGGCCTTTATGGGCAGGGCATCCTCACCTTGTGGGATAAGCTCGACCTGCTGGCCGGGCTGCGTCTGGATCTCGAAAACAAAGATGCCAGTGGAAGCCTGACCGTCGTGCCAGGCGGCACGAGTCGCGTGGATGCCAGCCGCAGCTACGCAGCGCTCTCGCCTCAGATGGCGGTGTCGTATCGCTTCAAGCCCGATCTCATGGGTTACTTCAGCTTCTCTGGCGGCTACAAGGCCGGTGGCTTCAATGTCGAAGGTCCCGCCGAGTATGAAGAAGAGCGCACCTGGAATTACGAACTCGGCATCAAAGGCCAGGCATTCAAAAATCGCCTCGGTTACACCTTCGCAGCTTTTTGCACCCAATGGAATGACATGCAGCTCGTCCAGCCCAGCGCTACGGGCGGCTCTTTTCTCGACAATGCAGGTGACGCTTCATCCCACGGTGTCGAACTCGCGCTGAACTACCGCTGCTGTGATCGCCTCAGCCTCTTCAGCACAGCGAGCTGGCAGGACACCGAGTTCGATGATGGCGCACGTGATAGTGGCGAAGGCATCGGCGGACGTTCCCTGCCTTATGCTCCTGATTACAAAGTCACCTTCGGAGCCGTCGCGAATCTGCCGCTGAATCATCGCCTCAGCCTGTATGCGCGGGTGGACGTGCAGTTCATCGGCGCCTTCGAATACACGCCGCAAAACCGCTCCGGACAGGATGCCTACACGCTCGCGAACTTCCGTCTCGGCATTCGTGGCGGCGACTGGTTCACCGAGTTCTTCGTGAACAACGCCTTCAATACCGACTACGTCCCCGTCGCCATGAACTACCCTATCTTCGGCACGCCACGAGTCATCGGTGAAGCCGGTGCGCCATGCACCTTCGGCATCCGCACGGGCATCAAATTTTGATCTGCGGCAATAGTCGGCGCGGCGTTGGGTCATTCTCCAAGAAGACTCAATAAAACACCACCCTTGTCGGCCAGGGGTTCGCCATTCTTCATAGCGACAAGTTCCAAGGTTTTCTCATCGCCGACGCCGACAAGAACTTGTTGGAGCTGATACCAATATCGACAGCGACACTGACCTCGTCTCCAGCCGTTCCGTCTCCCCAGCTAGCCGACCTGCGCTATGCTTGTTCCGGCAAGGTCGCGTGGTCGAATCTTTTCAACGAGGCGGCCTCCCCGTCCAG
>JBIKIA010000050.1:0-14935 GCA_044361885.1 Prosthecobacter sp.
GATCAGCTTGGATTCTGGCTGCTGGATGCGGCACGGCGTGCGGGGATCTCTGTGCCTGAGCAGATCGCGGTCATCGGCGCGGAGAATGACAAGACGCTGTGTGAGACCGCATGGCCTCCTCTTTCCAGTGTGCAATTGCGCGGTCAAACCGTGGGCTTCACAGCGGCGAAGTTTCTCGATGCCTGGCTCAAAAACAAAGTCATGCCACCGAAGGAAACGTTGATCACTCCAGGCGACATAGTCGTGCGGCAGTCGTCCGACATCGTGGCCGTGGAGGATGAACGCATTGCCCGCGCTTTGCGCTACATTCGCCAGCATGCGGCGAATAGCATTGGAGTCGATGATGTGGCTCGTGAGGTGGCGCTATCACGTAGTGCATTGGAAAGGCGAATGAAGGCGATGATTGGCCGTTCACCCGGCGAGGAATTGATCCGCATTCGTTTCAGCCAGGTGGAACGACTGCTCGCTCAGACGGATCTCACACTGGATGCCATCGCCGAGCGAGCGGGCTTCAAGCATCCTCAATACATGGCGGAAGCTTTTCGCAAGAGGGCAGGAATGACGCCAGGCGAGTATCGGCGCCGAAACAAGATGTGATCCTCAGCAGGCCGCGGCCAAACCCAGGATGCCTGAATTCAGCCGCAGGCAGATCAGGCTGTGGCCGTTCACTCGAAACTTTTCGCCGCCATGGATGGGGATGATGTCAGCGGCGAATGACGGATTCGTGGAGGTGTCGAAGACGAGGCTCCAAGTGCAGGCTTTCGTGCCGGGAAGCACGAAGTCTGAGGCGAGCTCTCCTCGGTTGAAAAGAAGCACCATGGGCGGCTTTCCTGAAATCAAGGCACCGAAGGTCGTGCGGGATGAGTCATGCCACTCGTCGTGGCAGAGCAGGCTGCCATTGCCCTCCAGCCAGGCGACATCGGGCAGGCCGGTGACGGGGCTCCATTGACCGTCAAAGAAGTCGGTGCGGCGGAACTCGGGGTGCACGCGGCGCAGGGCTAGGATGCTGCGAGTGAAGTTGAGCATCTCGGTGTCGCAGGTGCTCCAGTCCATCCAACTTAGTTCGTTGTCCTGGCAGTAGGCGTTGTTGTTGCCTTTTTGAGTGCGGCCACGCTCGTCGCCAGCGGTGATGAAGGGGACGCCGATGGAGGTGACGAGTGTGCCGATGAGGCTGCGCCGGAGACGGGCACGAAGTTTGTTCACGCGGGCATCACTGGTTGGGCCTTCGACGCCGCAACTGATGCTGTGATTCTGGTTGTCGCCATCGCGATTGTCCTCGGCGTTGGCTTCGTTGTGCTTGCTGGCGTAGCTGACGAGGTCCAGCAGCGTGAAGCCATCGTGACTGGTGATGAAATTGACGCTGCTCAAAGCCGGGCGCTGGGCTCCGCCGTAGATGTCCTGGCTTCCGCAGAAGCGCTTGGCGAACTCGGCGGTGCTGCCATCATGGCCCGCCCAGAAGCGACGGATGGTATCGCGATACTTGCCATTCAGCTCGCGCCAGGGTTCGGGGAAGCCGCCGACCTGGTAGCTGTCGAAACGCATGATGTCCCAGGGCTCGGCGATGAGTTTGACCTGCGAGAGGACGGGGTCCTGGGAGACTGCGGCGAGGAACTGACACTGCGCGTTGAAGCTGTCATGCTCATCACGGGCGACGGTGACGGCGAGGTCGAAGCGGAAGCCATCGACGTGCATCTCGGTGACCCAGTAGCGGAGGCTGTCGAGGATGAGGCGAAGCGCGGGCGGGCTGGCGGAGTCCACGGCATTGCCGCAGCCGGTCATGTTGATGTAATTCGAGCCGTGCTCGTCGAAGTCGTGGCGGTAGTAGAGGCGGTCATCGAGACCTCGGAAGGAGATGGTGGCACCGCGTTCATCGCCTTCGCCCGTATGGTTATACACGACATCGAGTATGACTTCCAAGCCGGCGGCGTGGAGGGCTTTGACCATGTCTTTGAACTCACGCACCTGCGCTTCGGGATCGTTGGCAGCGGCGAATTCGTTGTGCGGGGCAAAGAAACCGACGGTGTTGTAGCCCCAGTAGTTCGTCAGGCCGCGTTCGAGCAGGAATTGGTCATCGAGATGCTGGTGGACGGGCAGTAGTTGCAGAGCCGTGATGCCGAGATCTTTGAGATAGGCGATCACGCTCGGGTGCGTGAGTCCGGCATAGGTGCCACGCAGTTTCTTCGGCACCTCGGGGTGCGTTTGCGTGAAGCCTTTGACGTGCAGTTCATAGAGCACGGTGTCACCCCAGGAGGTGTGTGGCAGCTTGTCACCGCTCCAATCGTAACTGTCATCGATGACGGCGGCTTTTAGTGCTTCGGGGCCGTTGTCGTGCGCGCCGGGGAAGAAGCCCGGTCCTTGCGGGCCGAGCATGGAGGCGCGGCCTTCCGGCTTGCCGACGATGGCGCGCGCATAGGGATCGATCAGGAGCTTGTTCGCGTTGTAGCGCAGGGCACTTTTCGGCATCCAGGGGCCGTGGGCGCGGTAACCGTAGAGGGCGCCTTTTTTAAGGCCGGGGACAAAGACATGCCAGAGGTCGCGCTCGCCCCGTGTCATGCGTGCGCGAGCGGTTTCGTGAGTCGGCTGGGCGGGGTCGTAGAGGCAGAGGTCCAGCGCCGTCGCGTGCCGTGAGAACACGGTGAAATGCACACCTCCGGACGTGAGGTGGGCGCCTGGTGTGGAGGCAAAGCTGGCTGGATCGGGAGACATGCGGCCTTTCTCCATGAAGCAGGAGACACGCCGATGCACGAACGAATTCAGAATCGCGCATCGGGCCGGGTGATTCTCACGTCTTATGCCGCCACGGGCGCTTCAAACCACCGACCGTGCTCTTTGATCAGATCGACGAGGCGCTCGACGGCTTCTTCCTCGGGGATGTTGAACTTCACGGCGGTCTTGCCGACGTAGAGATTGATCTTGCTGGGGGCTCCGCCGACGTAGCCGAAGTCGGCGTCGGCCATCTCGCCGGGGCCGTTCACGATGCAGCCCATGACGGCGATGCGGACGCCTTTGAGGTGGCCGGTGGCTTCGCGGATCTTTTGCGTGGTGTTTTGCAGATTGAAGAGCGTGCGGCCACAGCTCGGGCAGGCGACGTAGTCGGTCTTGAAGATGCGGACGCCGGCGGCTTGCAGGATGTTGTAGCTGACACGCAGGCTCTGGCCGGGAGCGGATTCGCCTTGGACGATCACAGCATCGCCGATGCCATCGCAGAGCAGGGAGCCGATGTTGGTGGCGGCGCGGAGGAGGTTGTTCAGGAAGTCTTCGTTGCCTTGGTCATCGAAGGTGTCTTTGAGCAGGATGGGATGCTTTGCCTCAAGCTTCGCCGCGAGCAGGCGATAGGCGTGGATGGGATGCAGCGCGGTGCCATCGGCGATGGTGACGAGCTTGGCCTCGGCGGAAGTGTTCACGGACTGCACGGCAGCATCGTCGCGTGGGTCGAGGGCGATGACGTTACTGTCTTCGATGACGATCTCGGGTTTGTAGTCGCCGAGCTTGTCCATCTTGTGCGCGACGGAATCCCACTTCGCACGCGAGGTGAAGACCGGAACCGTGGCACCTTGGCCGCACTCGATGCCATTCACGACAAGTCTGTCGGTCGCACGGCGGCTGTAGCTGAAGGGATCATAGCTGATCGGCGGCGGCTGACTGATCTCTGAGGCATGAGTGCTGAGCACCTGGCTCTGCACGGAGGCGACGAGCGCCCGAGCCACAGGAATCTCAAAAACCGCATCCTCCGTCAGCGACACGCGCACCGTATCGCCAATGCCATCCGCGAGCAGTGAGCCGATGCCGATGGCGCTCTTGATGCGGCCATCTTCGCCGTCGCCCGCTTCGGTGACGCCGAGATGGATGGGATAGTTCCAGTCACTGCCGAGCGCGTTCAGATGGGCAACGAGCAACCTGTAAGCTTCGATCATGACCTTCGGATTGCTGGCCTTCATCGAGAAGAGGAAGTTATGGAAGTCATGCGCGCGGGCGATGCGGGCAAACTCCAGGGCGCTCTCCACCATGCCGTGTGGCGTGTCGCCATGGCGGTTCATGATGCGGTCGCTGAGGGAGCCGTGATTGGTGCCGATGCGCATGGCGCGGTTCAGCGCTTTGCACTGCTGCACGAGGGGGACGAACTGCTCCTCCATGTAGGCCACTTCCTCGGCGTATTCGGTGTCGGTGTATTCTTTGACGGCGAACTTCTTCTTGTCGGCATAGTTGCCGGGGTTCACTCGCACCTTTTCTACCCACTTCACCGCTTCCATGGCGGCGTCGGGTTTAAAATGGATGTCGGCGACGAGCGGGACATCACAGCCAGCGGCGCGGATGCCGTCGCGGATGTGCTGGAGGTTCTCCGCAATGACGCGGGTCTGCGCCGTGACACGGACGATCTCACAGCCGACGGCAGCGAGTTCGAGCGCTTCCTTCACACAGGCCTCGGCATCACGGGTGTCGCTCGTGAGCATGGACTGCACGCGGATGGGATTGCTGCCGCCGATGCCGACATTCCCGACCATGCAGACGCGGGTTTCGCGGCGCTGGTAATGATAGAGGTCGGGGCAGTAACGGAGGGCTTGAGTGGAGGTCATCGGAGGGTGCTATGAAACCCGTGTGAGAGCTCCGCGCAATCGCGAAGCCGTTACTTCGTCGCTTCCACGCGCTTCTCTTTCGGCAGCCACTCGAACTCGCTGACGCCGCCGCCCTTCTTGCTGCCGCCGCCACCACCGAGGAAGATATCGCCGGTGTCTTTGAGAGTGACGAAGATCATGAAGCCGAAGAGGATGAGCACGCAGGCGGTCTGGAAGACTTCGAGGAAGCGTCCCTGAAGCGGGCGGCGGCGGATGGCCTCGCCGATGGCCATGACGATGTGCCCGCCGTCCAGCACGGGGAAGGGCAACATGTTCATGATGGCGAGGTTCACGTTCAGGACGACGCTGAACCAGAGGATCTGCAGCAGGGCGGCGGGGTCCTGGAGGAGATTGTAATACACACGGCCGATGCCCACGGGGCCGCTCATGTGGGCGGGGCTGATGTCGGAGTTCGAATAGACGAGCTTCTGCACCATGCTGATGAGTGACTTTGCGGCGCCGGAGACCTGCTCCCAGACGCCTGGATGGGCCAGCTTCCGCGCACCTGTGGCGTGCCAGACGATGCCGACCATGGGCTGTGTCCAGTCGGCGGGATGTTTGTCCGGCAGGCGTGGGGTGAGGGTGACGGTGCTCTCCGCGTTATCGCGGCGGATGGTGAGCTGGATGGGCTGGCCCTCGCGAGTCTTGATATAGTCGGAAAGCTGGAGGCGATGGGTGATCGGCAGGTTGTCGGCCTTCAGGAGTTCGTCATTCGGCTTCAAGCCAGCCTCGGCGGCAGGGCTGTGCGGCTGGAGGGCACCGACCATGGGCGTTTCTTTGCCGACGATGCCGACATCGCGCAGCGGTGGGCGCTTGAAGACGGTATCGCGGGCGGAACCGAGCCAGGATTGGGACTTCTCTTCGTCTGCTTCGGGCCACTCAGCGGCGACAGCGATGGTGGGGATGGCATTGCCATCGCGCTCGACGTCGAACTTGATGGTCTTGTCCTCGCTGGAAATGATGGTCCAGCGCACGGTGTCCGTGGTCATGCCTTCGAAGCGGTTGATCTCCTGGCCGTCGATCCGGAGGATCTTGTCACCGCCTTTGAGGCCCGCTTTTTCAGCCGGACTATCTTTGCCGACGTAGCCGATGGTGGTAGTGACAAAAGGCTCCGTCTGGGGCTTGCCCAGCCAACTCACGAGCAAAGCAAAGACGCAGGCGAGCAGGAAACTGAAGAGAGGTCCGGCGAAGGCGACGATGATCTTATCCAGCGGCGAGATCGGGGGCAGGGGCTCGGTGCTGTTGCTTTCGCCTTCGATGGCATCCATCGGGGCCATCTGGGGGAGCTTCACAAAGCCGCCCGCCGGGATGCTGCCGAGGCCGTATTCCACGCCGTTGATGGTTTTCTTCCAGAGAGGCTTTCCGAACCAGATGTAAAAGGCCTCCACGCGGAGTCCACGCCAGCGGGCGGCGAGGAAATGACCCCACTCGTGGACGAGGATCATGAGGTTGAAGACGAGCAGAACTTCGAAAATGAGGATGGCGATGCGGAGAAATTCGCCGACGGGACCGAGAGAGGAGAGCCAGGACATGAAAAAGGGGGAAGGGTCAGAATAGGAAACGCGCGGCTGGCGCAGAAGGGCGCAAAGCTACCACCCGGCTCTAACTCGGCAATGGGGGAGATGCCTACTGACAATTTTCTCACGATGCCGGACTGGCGATCTGGCGAACCACCTCGGCGGCGAGGGCGAAGCCGAAGGTGCCGGTGACAAACGTCGCGGCACCAAAGCCGGCGGAGCAGTCGAGGCGGAGACCGGGCTCGGTTGTTTCGGCGCGGCTGGCAGCGCAGGTGCCGTCGGGCTGGGGGTAGATGGCTTTCTCGGTGGAGAAGACGCAGGGCACGTCCCAGTGCATGGGGCGGCCTTCGGGGCTTTTCGGGAAGCTGTGCGCCTCGCGGAGGCGGCGGCGGACCTGCTGCAGCAGGGGATCTGCCCCGGCCTGGCCGAGGTCGGCGACTTTGATCTGAGTCGGGTCGCGCCTGCCACCGGCGCTGCCGGAAACGATGACAGGGATGCCGAGGTCGCGGGCTTTGGCGATGATGAGGGCCTTGATGTTCGTGCTATCGACGGCATCGACGATGACATCGAAACCGGGGGCGAGGAGGCGGTCGGCACTGCTTTCGAGGAAAAACTCGGGCTGGGCGGTGATGACGCACTCGGGGGCGATCTGGCGGACGCGCTCGGCCAGGACCTCGACCTTGGTTTTGCCGATGGTGTCGGTCAAAGCGGGAAGCTGGCGATTCGTGTTCGTGATGCAGACGTCGTCCATATCAATCAGCGTGAGCGTGCCGATGCCGCTGCGGGCGAGTGCCTCGACGACCCAGGAGCCGACTCCGCCGACGCCGATGACAGCGACGCGGGCAGCGTGCAGCCGGGGCAAGGCTGCATTGCCGTAAAGCCGGGCGATGCCGCCGAAGCGCTGGAGGTAGTCTTGAGTCATGAGTTCGGATAGCCGCACCGAGCGCAAAGAGCACAAAGTTTTTACTGACAGAAAACTCTTTGTGCTCTCCGCGCTCTCTCGGGTTAATGGAAACGCCATGTCGGACTTCTCACTCACCTTTCTGGGCACCGGCACCTCGGTCGGGGTGCCGATGATCGGCTGCGACTGCGAGGTGTGCCGGAGCACGGACCCGCGTGATAAGCGCTTCCGCTCCAGTGTCTGGATTCGCACGCCGGAGATGGCCTGGGTGGTGGACACGGGGCCGGATTTTCGCTCGCAGTGTCTGCGCGCGGGCATCCGTCATCTGGATGCGGCGATCTACACGCATCCGCACATGGATCACCTCACGGGCTTCGATGAACTCCGCCGCTTCACCATTCCTGCGGATGTTTTCATGCCGGTGTATGCGCTGCCTTCCTGCCTGGAGGTGCTGGAGCGGATGTTCCTCTACGCTTTCAATGGAGAGAACCATTACCGAGGCTACCTGAAGCCATTTCCGAAGCTGATTCACGGGCCTTTTCACCTCGGTGAGACGGTGGTGACGCCGCTGCCGGTCACGCATGGGAAGGTGGAGTGCATCGGCTACCTCTTCTCGCGCCATGGGCGCAAACTGTGCGCCTACATCCCGGATGCGAAGGTGATCTGGCCTGAGTCTCTGGCGCTGATGAAGGGCGTGGACACGCTGATCATCGATGCACTCCGCCACACGGAACATCCGACGCACATGAATTTCGAGGAAGCGCTGGCGGTGCATGAGCAGGTCAAACCGAGGCGCACTTTCTTCACGCACATCCAGTGCGAGATCATGCACTCGCGCGAGGAGCCGAAGCTGCCGCCGGGCGTTCGCATCGCCTATGACGAGATGGAACTTCACTGGGAGGTGACTCCATGATTCGCGGCCTGATGGGCTTTGTATTTAGCTTAGCCATAATGGCGTGTGCCCAGGAGCCCGAGGCTTCTCTGGATCTGCCAGGTGAGACGGTTGTCGTCTTCAATCCAGACTATGCGCAGTCGCGCGAACTTGCGGAATACTACGCTGAGAAACGCCACATTCCCAAGGACCGGCTCATCGGCCTGGCGCTGCCGATTGAGGACAGCATCTCGCGGGAGCAGTATGACAAACTGATCCGCAAACCCTTGTTCGAGACCTTCGTTCGCCGTGGCTGGTGGAAGCTTGCACAGGCGGAGGTGACGGACCCGGACACCTCCAAGCCGACCCAGGCCATGCTCGTCGGCGAGTCGGGAGTTCGTGTCGTGTGTCTCATGCGCGGCGTGCCTTTTCAGATCCGGCGGGAACAGGAAAAGCCGGTCACCTCGAAAGAGGATGAGGCCAGCGTGGACAGCGAGCTTTGCACGCTCGGGATGCCCCGTGCGGCACTGGCGGGAGCGATGAGGAACCCATATTTCGATCAGGCGGTGCGCTTTCAGATTTATCAGGGGGCACCTGGGATGCTGCTCGTCGGCCGATTGGATGCGCCCGACGCGGACACGGTGAAGCGGATGATCGACGATGCCATTCATGCCGAACAGGAGGGCTTGCGCGGGCGGGCGGTGATTGATCTGGCGCTGAAAACGGGGGCTTATCAGGAAGGGGAGGACTGGCTCACCCGCAGTGCCATTCTTTTCCGAGAGCACGGCGTGCCTGTCTTCATCGACAAAGAAGAGCCGCTGATCGCCGACCACTGGCCGCTGCCGGACACCGCTTTCTATTTTGGTTGGTACGCGGCCACGGTGAGCGGAGCCGTGGGCAGTCCTTCGTTCAAGTTCATGCCTGGGGCCATCGCCTGCCATCTGCACAGCTTCAGTGCTGCGGCCATTCGTTCGCCAGATCGTCACTGGGTCGGGCCGCTCCTGAAACAGGGGGCTGCGGTAGCCCTCGGCAATGTTTTTGAGCCCTACCTCAGCCTCACGGTCCACTTCGATGTGCTGAACAAACGTTTGCTGGAAGGCTACACGGTGGGTGAGGCCGCCTGGTGTGCCACCCCGGTTCTTTCGTGGATGAATGTCGTGTGCGGTGACCCGCTTTACCGTCCTTATGCCCGTGGTCCTGGCACCAGTCTGGGCGAGGATGGCAGGGGACGTGATTATGCTCTTTATCAGGGCATCGCCATGAAGCATCAGGATCAGGGCAGTCTTGAGCTCAAGCGCGCGCTCACGGATCTGGCCGAGTCACGCAGCAAGCCGCATCTGCTGGAGCTCACGGCACTGCTCTCCGCCAGCGAGGGAAAGAGCACCGAGGCCATCGATCTTCTGGAGCACGCGGAGTCTCTTTACACCATCAACACGGACAAAGCCCGGGCCATGCTTTATTTGGCGGAACTTTATCGGAAGGAAGGACAGCCCGAGCGTGCGAAGAAGCTGCTCGAGCGCCTCATGAAAGACAACGCCTTCGCCAATGTGCCAGGCATTCTGGCGGCGAAGGCGTTGCTGGAGAAGTGACCTTTAGAGCAGTCTGGCGGCGGCTTCGGCCAGCGGACTGCGCTCGCCTTTGCTGAGTGGTACATGGGCGGCGAACGGCTGACCACGCATCCGCTGGCGGGTATAGACGAGGCCGTTGCTGCGGCTGTCCACATACGGATTGTCGATCTGCGCGGGGTCGCCCACGAGCACGAGCTTGGAGCCGCGTGACATGCGGGTGACCACGGTCTTCGCCTCCAGCGGCGTGAGCTGCTGGGCTTCGTCCAGGATGAAGAAGCGGTCCGGGATGCTGCGACCACGGATGTAGCACAGCGCCTCGATCTCGATCACGCCCTGCTGGATCAGCGGATCATACGGCGCGGCGACCTCCTGTGTGGCGGGTTTGTCCGGCAGGAAGCGGTTCTTCTTCCGCTGCGGGCCTTGTTGGTTATCCACCGGGCGCATCAGCAGGTCCAGCGCGTCATAGACGGGCTGGAGCCAGGGGCGCATCTTTTCCTGGAGCGAACCGGGCAGGAAGCCCACGGTCTGCCCCATCGCCACGATGGGACGGCTGACGGTGAGACCATTGTAGGTTCGTCCGAAGACCTGGGAAAGACCTGCCGCCACGGCGAGCAGCGTCTTGCCCGTGCCCGCCTGACCGTAGCAGGTCACCAGGCTGATCTCGGGGTCGAGCAGCGCATCCAGAAAGCAGGTCTGGCCGAGGTTCATCGGCTTCACCGCACGGCCCTGGCCCACCTTGATGGACTCGGGCGTGTGCAGCAGTCGGACGAGTTCTCCCTGCGCATTCATCTTGGCGGGCATGGAGACCTTTTCACCAGCGGTGAGCAGGACGTAATCATTCGTCATGAGGTCGCCCAGGCGGTTGGCGGAAAGGGTGAGCCGTCCACTGCTGGCGTAGCGCTGCAACTCGTGCGCACTGACATTGATGCGTGCGATGTCGAAGTTCGACACCTCACGAGGCTCCACCTTGTCATTGAGGTAATCCTCGCACTCCAGACCCACGGCGCGGGCCTTGAGCTGCATGTTGATGTCCTTGCTCACCAGGATGACCGGCGGCTGCACGACCTCACGCTGGTGCAGCGCGCAGGCGATGATGCGGTGGTCAGTCTTCTCACTGCCGGGGAAGATGCGCTCAAACTCACGCACGCTGGCGTTTTCACGCGCCGCTTCAGGGTCGTAGGCCACGAGGCGCAGTTTGCCGCCACCGGGGGTCTTCACACCGTCCATCACGGAGGCGTCGGGCGCGGAAAAGATCTTCATCAGCGTGCGATGCACCTCGCGGGCGTTCGCGCCGCGCTCCGTCATCTCGTTTTTAAAGCGGTCCAGCTCGCTCAGCACATCCACCGGGATGCAGACGTTGTGCTCGGCGAACTTGTTGATGCAGCCCGGGTCGTGGAGCAGGACGTTCGTGTCTAAAATAAAGGACTTCGTGCCGACCGGCGTGTGAGACTGCCGGTGACTGGTCACGGACTTTCGTTTTCGGGGGGCAGAGGCGGCGCGGATGGCAGGGGAGGGACCGATTTCGAGGGGGTTGAAGAGCGTGGTGGCTGTCGTGGAGGTGTGGTCGTCTCGGTCCATGGCGTAGGTTAGGTTGGGTGTGTTGATGATGAGGCCGTGGTTGGGCACTTGATCCGTGACTTGAGGAGGCCTTCCCTCGCTTGGCGCTGATGGCGTGCCAAGTATGCCGTTCCACGTTCTGATTTTTGTGATGAGCTCACGGATTTAATGAAGGCTGTCAAAAACATGAGCAGCCGACAAGCCATTTATTCACAATATCTAACTATTGTGAATAAATCCGCCGTGACGATCCCGGCACCGGGAGAGGGGAGACGGCTGCGCCGGAGACTTGGAGACGCAATGCGTGCGGAGCCGAGCCGCATGGCGGGCTGCGAGACCGACTGAGCAAAGCGAAGCCCGAAGGGTAAGACGAGCGTGAGGCGCGAGCGAATCAAACTTTGAGTTCAGAGTCTCGCGGCGAAGCCGCTCTCCGTGCGCAGCACGTCTCCCAGTCTCCGGCGCAGCCGTCTCCTGCGCAGCCGTCTCCGAGTCTCCGGCAAAGCCGTTCCTCCGTCTGGCCCTCCCCACCCGCCTTGCCGATCCCCTTGATCCACAAAGCCTTACGCTTCCCCCGCCTCGCCTTTCCCCGGGCCGTGCCAGTCCACAGTGAGGTGCTCTCGACGCCTCAGCTCCCGCCAAAATCCAACTCTTTGGTCGATCAACGACATCGTTTGTCGATCACATGACATAAAGTGGTCGATCAACGACATCGTTTGTCGATCACATGACATAAAGTGGTCGATCCCAGACATCGTTTGTCGATCACATGACATAAAGTGGTCGATCCCCGACATCGTTTGTCGATCACTTTACATAAGGTGGTCGATCCCAGACATCGTTTGTCGATCACTTTACATAAGGTGGTCGATCCCAGAGAGCATGTGATCGAAAAACGAGTTGGATGATCGCCCCCCTTAGCCAGGGTGATCCATACCTGAGAGCTAATCATCGAAGCCCGAGGGCAACGAAACCGGGCATGGCACACACTTCCCCCTGACTAAGGCCGCCCGCCTAGCACTCATCGTATGCCGCCGCCTCCGGGCCACGTCTCATCCTTGTCTTTGAGCCCGTCATCCTCACTCCACGACTGAAACGCGATCCAAAACGGCAAGGATCGCCCTCATGGACGTCTCAAACTCAAGGCATCCTCTCTGAAAAACCCCGACCGCAGACCTCCCATCATGTCGTTTGGGCCAGAAGCACGATGAGCCGTGAGGTGCTGCCTGATGAAAGTCTTGCCCGGACCAAGGAAGCTGTTCAAAATGTCATGCGAGACCTTGAAGGCACCCGTCTGAATTTCTGGAATTCCGCAATATGAAACACCTGACCCCTTTCACCCGACTTGGACCAACTTCCCGTATTCCAGGTCAACTATAACCAGAAGGGAGCCTATAACTACTTCAAGGAACACTTCTTCAAAGGCGAGTGGTATGAGGCATACAACTTCGTTGAGTTCCTCCTCCAAGACAGGGGCACCTTCCTCAATGACGGGGCAATCGAATGGTTGAATCAGGTTTTGGAGACTGAGAACGCCGACTATCGCATCGTTGGCCATGAGGTCGTCGAGATAACCGACGCGAACGAGATCAAGGCCATTGAGGAGGCTTTAGAGCATCCTGATGCGCCCGTTAGGGCACACATCCAATCTGCTCTCGCTATGCTGAGTGATCGCGAAAGTCCCGACTACCGAAATTCCATCAAGGAGTCTATTTCCGCGGTCGAGGCTACATGCCGCATCGCCAGCGGCCTCAAAGCCGCGACACTGGGTGACGCCTTGAAGAAAATTTCCGATTTGCACCCCGCGCTGAAAAGTTCATTTTTGGCACTTTACGGTTTCACGAGCGACGCCTCCGGGATACGCCATTCGTTGTTGGAGGAGTCAAACCTGACCTACGCCGACGCAAAGTTTATGCTGGCCTCATGCTCTGCATTCGTTTCTTACCTTCGTTCAAATGCGACCGGCGCCTAACCAGACTGCAGAGGGAGGCGGGGTCAGGCTGCAACCGCTTGACTGAATGCATCAAAACAATGACCTCTCTTTATTTGTCAGCCAGTTGCAGCCTGACCCCGTTCTCCCCGGAAGCCTCGGGTCTAGCACCTGGAGTTTGAAATCAGGCGCTCATGATCCAGTCGCCTTGCTTCAGTCGCGTGTAAGACGCGAAGCTGCTGCCTGTGATGCTTCCGCCATTGCAGCCCCGGATGACGTTGGGTTAACCCAAATCGATGATGGTGGTCCGAGGCTTGGATAAGCTAGGTTAACCCATAGCTAGGCGTGGTCATTACTGGCCCGCTCTCGCAGTCTGCCAACCCCCACTCTTTTCGTTCGATGCTTGAATTCTTTTCGGCCAGCACACGTATGGTGAACTCTAGGCGTGCTATTCAGGAATGCCTCGAAGCCGCCCTCGGAACCGACAAAAAATGCGACCTTGTCATGCTCAATGCCTCGATCGGGCATGATTACCAAGCCTTGGCGGATGAGGTGCGTCGTCAGATTCCAGGGGTTCGCGTGGTGGGGGCCTCCTGCTGCGGGATCGTGGGCAGTGAAGGCGTGAGCGAATCCATGAAGGACGTGGCACTCATGGCGGTCCGTGGACCGGAGCTGGCTGTCGCCCATGTGGACGGCATCTACGGCCATAATGCCTTCGAAAAGGCGGCCGAGCTGGCTCGGCAGCTCAAGGCTCAGCAGCCCGGCATCACGATGATTCAATTCTTGGCCTCGGGAATCGATATCGCTAATGACAGGGCCATCGCCGGCATCGAATCGGTCTTTGGACCAGAGGTGACGATATTTGGCGCGACATCCTCGGACAACATGCGTGGCGTGGTCAGCTACCAGATCGTGGATGATCAGGTTTTTGAGCATGGCGCATGGGCCGTGGGATTTGCCGATCCATCCCTAGAGGTGGACACCCAGGCCACGCATGGCTTTCTCGCTGTAGGCGAACCGATGGTGGTCACACGCGCCGAGGGAACGCGCATCCTCGAATTGAACGGCCGCCCGGCCTGGCAGGAGTACACCAGCCGCCTGGGGCTCGATCCTGTGAATGCCACCTGTGGCGACTCGATCCCCGTGGGAGCGCTGGCTGAGGAGCTTCCGGCCAGACTGGCGGAGGAGTACGGTAATCCGCACATCCTGCGTGTGGTGACCAAACGGGATGCCGACGGGGCCATGCACAACGCCACCACGATCCGCGAAGGAACACGGCTTTGGCTCACCGTGCGCGATGAGGAGCGTATCTTCGCCGACATGGACCGGATGATGGCCGCGATGGTGGAACGGGTGGGCGGACGCAAACCGGTGGCCGTTTTCCACGCGGACTGCCTCGCGCGAGGCCGCTACCTGTTAAACCGCGTGATGAAGGAAGAACTCGTGGGCCGAATGCAGTTCCCGCTGAGCAGCAACGGTGTCGTGCCGCCATGGCTGGGCATGTATGGCTTTGGTGAGTTCGCGCGGCTGGGCGGCGTCAACACTTACCACAACTATACCACTGCCATCTATGCCATCTACCGCCGTTGAGCATTTCTCATCCAGACGATGAATGACAACGAAGAATTGCCCGCTATTTCGGTGCTGAAGCAAAGCTACGACGAGTTGCAGCGCCGCGTGACGCGTTTCTCCGTGGTCGAGCAGGAGCTCATCGACATGCGGAATCGGCTCGACTGCGAACTCGGGCGTTTCGGCCGCATTCACGCCTTCAGTACACAGGCGCTTCATGCCGATTCGGACGAGGCCTTCGCGATCATGGTGGCGGACGCTCTCCTCGATGTGTTCGAGCTTGAGGTGGGCTTGTTCTGGCTCTTTGACGAGCAGGGCCGCCTGTTGTCGGAACCGGCCGCCTCAACCGGCTTTCGAACTGGCCAGGCATCGTTCGCGCGCATTCGCTCCTGGCTCGAATCGCGCATCACGG
>JBIKIA010000033.1:0-17301 GCA_044361885.1 Prosthecobacter sp.
GCAGGGATCGTGTATGGCCGTGGGAAGTGCTCGCTGGCCACGCATCGCGATTTCTGGGACGGGAAGCAGTTCGTGTGCGGTCACAATCCCGGCGTGCCTGCCGACGACACCGTCATCGTCGCACGCGTGACCGATGACGATGGCAAGATGCTCGCCACCATCGTGAACTACGCCTGTCATCCCACCACGCTCGCGTGGGAAAACACACTCATCAGCCCCGACTACATCGGCGCGATGCGTGAACTCGTCGAACGCGACACCGGCGCTCCCTGCCTCTTCCTCCAAGGTGCCAGCGGCGAACTCGGCCCGCGCGAAGGCTTCGTCGGCGACACCGCCGTCGCGGATCGAAACGGCCGCGAACTCGGTTACGCGGCTTTGTCGGCCCTCACCGCCCTTCCCGCCGCCGGGACGACCTTTGTGTATGCCGGCCCTGTCGTCTCCGGTGCCACGCTCGGCTCGTGGAAGCATCAACGCATCGACCTCGTCGCAAAAGCCACCTGGAAGCTCCAGCGCTGGCATGAGCCGCTGAGCTATCGCCCCGGCCAGCCAACGATCGAGCAAACCCAAATCGAACTCGATCAATTCAAGTCCGACGAAGCCGCCGCCCGCACCGGAGGCGATGAAACCCGCGCCGCCGACTGCCGCGCCATGGCCGAACGCAAAACCCGCCTCCTCCATCGCCTTCACCAGCTCCCGCCCGGCGAAACCTATCCACTCCAAGTCGTCCTCTGGCACCTCGGCGATGCCATCTGGCTCGGCGTCCAAGGCGAAAGCTACAGCGTGCTTCAAACCGAACTCCGCCGCCGCTTCCCCGACAAAATCATCCTCATCGCCACCATCGCCGCCGACTGGGGAGCCAGCTATCTGCCACCGCGCGAGCTTTACGATACCGGCATCTACCAAGAAACCATCGCCGTCGTCGCGGCGGGGAGTTTGGAGCAACTCATCGAAGCTATTGCAGCACGAGTAGCATAGGCTTTCTAGCCTGTGTTTTTTCAAATCAACACATCACGAACCTCTTCCAACACACAGCCTAGAAAGGCTATGCTACAGCCATGAAAATCACCGCCATCGAAACGCTCGTCTGCCATGCGCGGATGCGAAACTGGATCTTCGTCAAAGTCGTCACGGATCAGCCCGGCCTCATTGGCTGGGGCGAGGCTACACTCGAATGGCACACGCGGAGTATCGTGGGAGCGATTGAAGACATGTCGCACCTCCTCATCGGCGAGGACCCGACGCGGGTGGAGTATCTGTGGCAGATGATGTATCGGCAGCACTTCTGGCACGGGCACGGCATCGTGCGGGCCACGGCCATCGCGGGCATCGACCTCGCGCTTTGGGACATCGTGGGCAAGGTGGCGAACATGCCGCTCTCGAAGGTCTTTGGTGGTCCGGTGCGGGATTGGGTGCGCACTTACTGCCACCTCGGCGGCGGAAAGATGGAGGATTTTTATCAGACGCCCGCCGACAACGCCAAACGCTTTGCGGAATTGGCGCAGCAGGCCGTGGCGGATGGTTACACGGCCTTTAAAAGCATGGCGGTGCCGAGCACGATGCCCATCGAAGGCATGAAACCCGTCCGAGCCGCCGCTGCTGCCGTCGCGGCCATGCGTGATGCCGTGGGGCCGGACATCGACATCATGGTCGATTGCCATGCGCGACCCTCGCCGGCCATGGGGCTGAAGTTTGGCAAGGCGCTCGATGATTTCGGTCTCTACTTCTTCGAGGAACCCTGCTGGCCCGAGGCCGTCGATGGCCTGGCGAAGATCAACGCCGCGCTCACCACACCCGTGGCCAGCGGCGAGCGTGTGACGAATCTGGAGGCCTTCAAAGACATGTTCGAAAAGCGCGCGGTCGAGATCTGCCAACTCGACATCACCCACTGCGGCGGTCTCAGCGCCGCGAAACGCATCGCCGCGCTCGCGGAGGCCCATCGCATCGCTCTGGCCCCGCACAATCCGCAGGGGCCGGTGAGCACCGCCGCGTCGCTCGAGTTCGGTTTCAGCCAGCCGAGCTACATCATCTGCGAAACTGTCCATAACGACGTGCCGTGGCGTCAGGACGTGGTCGAGGAAGGCTTCACCATCGAAACCAAAGGCCGTATCGTCCGTCCCAATACCAAACCCGGCCTCGGCATCACCATCAACGAAGCCGAGGTGAAGAAGCATCCGTTCCAACAAGAGATCGTGCTACGTGAATTCAGCCCGGATGGCGCGGTGACGGATTGGTGATCTCATGAAACCCACCCGTACCCGCTTCATCGTCCTCGCCGGGCTCTGCTCGGCGGCTGCGCTGGCGTATTTCGTGCGGAATGGCGTGGCTCCGGCGGAGAGCACGATCCGGGCAGATCTCGAGCTGACGAAGGAGCAGTCGGGCATGATGATGAGTGCGTTTTTCTGGCCGTATGCGCTTTGCCAGATCCCGGCGGCGATGCTGGCGCAGCGACTCGGGGCGCGATGGGCGCTGGCGATGTATGCGGTGATGTGGTCGCTGGCCACGGCGGGGCTGGCGATGGGCGAGCTGGGCTGGATGACGGCTTCGCGAGCCTTCATGGGCGTAGCGCAGGCGGGGCTGGTTCCCGTGGGTGTGATGGCGATGTCGCGCTGGTTTCCAAAGACGGCGCAGGCCTCGGCGGCTGGGGCGTTCAGCGGGTTCATGTCGGTCGGCAGCATCATGGCGGCTCCGCTGACGGCGTGGTTCGTGATGAACGCGGGTTGGCGATGGATGTTTGTCCTCAACGCGGTGCCCGGTGTGCTGTGGGCGGCGTGGTTCGCTTGGTGGTATCGAAACCAGCCTTCGGAGCATCCGTCAGTGAATGCGGCGGAGCGTGAATGGATCGAAAAAGACGCACCAACCGCTCCCACGACGACACTGGCGATCCCGTGGCGTGCGCTGACGACAAGTCCCTCGCTCTGGCTGCTCTGCACGCAGCAGTTTTTCCGTGCGGCGGGCTACATTTTCTTCGCGAGCTGGTTCGCCACCTACCTCCAGGAGGCACGCGGCATGACGCTGGCAAAGTCCGCCTGGCTCACGACGTTGCCGCTGCTAGCCGATGTGGTGGGCGGCTTCTCCGGCGGGCTCATTTCCGATGCGCTGATGCGCTGGACAGGCCGCGCGCGTCTCGCCCGCCAGGGCATGGCAATGACGATGCTGCTGCTCTGCGCAGTCCTAATTTTTTGCGCGTGGTTCGTGGCGGAGCCGGTGCTGGCGGTGATCATCATCAGCGCGGGCATGTATTGTGCCGGCGCGGTGAACCCATGCTACTCGGCCACGCTCATGGCCTTCGGTGGACCTCACGCGGGCACCGTGAGCGCCATCACGAACATGTGCGGCAACTTCGGCGCGGCCTCCTTTCCCATCGTGGTGCCCTGGCTCATCGCTCACGCTGGCGGCTGGGATGCGGTGCTCGTCGGCTTTGGCACGATCTACATCGTCGCGGCGTTGCTGTGGGTGCGGGTCAAGGCGTAGCACGAGTTTTCCAACTCGTGAGTCAGAGAGCAACGGGTTGGAAAACCCGTTCTACGGCCCGAACGCCATCACCTGCTTGTCCGTGCGCAGATAGATCACTCCATCAACGATCGCGGGTGAAGCGAAGACGGAGGCTTTAAGGTCATTTCGCGCCAGGACCTTCAGCGTGTCGCTCGTGGCATCCAGTACGACGACGGTGCCGCGCTGGGAGGTGATGTAGATGCGGCCATCGGCGCTGACAGCGGAGGCGTAGTAGTCGCCGGAGGCATCGACGCGCTCGGCTTGGTAAATGGGGCTGCCGCTTTTGGCATCGTAGGCGCTGGCGAGGCCGCCGCTCTTCATCGTGAAGACGCGACCGTTCACCACAATGGGTGACGATACATACGGCAGGTGTTTGTTCACTTGCCAGACGACGTGCGTGTCGGTGATGTCACCACTACCGCCGGGCTTGATGGCGAAGAGTTGGTTCACGGCATCGGCAAACATGCCACGCATGGTTTCATATTCGGCCTTTGAGACCTTGCCGTCTTTGTCGGCGTCGATTTGCGAGTAACGATCTTTGATTTTGCCGGTGGGAAACTCCGCGAGCGTCAGCAGACCGTCTTTGTCGGCGTCATTCGCGGCGGCGAAAACTTCATGCGTGTCCATCACCACGCGATCATCTTCATCGCCGCCGACGTTCCAGCTTGAGACGAGCAGCATGCCATCGGCAGCCACGGGGCTGGCATTCGACACACGAGCCATGCCGCGCGCGGACCAACGTTGTTTGCCGTCTTTAAGATCATAACCACGCACCCACAGCGATCCGCACACGACGAGTTCTTGAAGCGCATCATGCTTCCAGATGAACGGCGTCGAAAAGCCACGCCTGAACTCGCTGCGATCCACACGCCACACTTCCGCACCCGTTTTCACATCCAGCGCGACCATGTAGCTGCCGACATCCTGATCGGCGACGATGACCACCTTCCCATCCGCGATGATAGGCGAGGCGCTGGTGCCGAACTCGACGACTGGCACAGGCAGCGGCTTCCGCCACAGCTCCTTGCCGCTCCAGTCATACACCAGCACGCCATAGCTGCCGAAGTAGGCGATCAGCCTCTCGCCATCCGTGCAGCACGTCGGCGTGGCCGGGCTGCCGATGCGGTGCGCCCCTTCGATCTTCTCCGCCGGAGCCGCTACACGCCACAGTTCGAGGCCGTCGGTCTTGTTGAGGCAAAACGTGATCAGCTTGCCCTCAGCGAGACCCGTGAGCGCGATCTTGTCACCCCAGATGCAAGGCGAGGAGTGCCCATGCGGCACTTCGACCTGCCACTTCAGGTTCTTCTCGGCACTGAACTCCACTGGTGGCTTGCCCGTGCCGACACCGAGTCCACCTTCACCGCGGAACTGCGGCCAGTTGGATTCAGCGAGGCATGGAATGGCGAATGCGAGGAGAAGTAGAGCTGATTTCACGGAAGGAAGGATTCGTGCTCGTCTTAACGAGTCCAAGCGGTGAATTCGCGCATCTCTCTATGACGGCACCGAATGTGATCAGGGAGCTGTGACTTGCAGCCGCATGAAGCGCTGAGTTGAATCATTGTTGGTCACATTGTCACGCACGACGATGGTTTCAATACCTCCTACAACTGAGCGAGACACCTCGGTGGTGAAAGCATTGGCAGACACGTCGCCATAAGGAGAATAGACCGAGCCGTTTTGCCATGTTGCAAGGTCGTCGGAGACTTGCACGGTATAGATGACATCGCTCGTCGCTCGCACAAAACTCAGTGAGAGATAAGGCTCGGCGTTTCCTTTCATCGGCATGAACGTTGCCGCAGAGCTGCCGAACTGGGCACCGAGCGCGTATTCCATGAGATTGCTGACGCCGTTGCCATCCGGATCGGCTTCATCGCCGCCGGTCTGCACATCGCCAGCGTTCGTGCCGAAGCGTGCCTGTTTCCAAACATCGCACGGTGGTGCGATGACTAGATCACGAACCATCTCCGCCGTGCGAATGTCGCCTTGGAAGACGGCGTTGCCTTTGCTGAGGTTCACCACATAGAGGCCTGATCCCGAGGCGCCAGGCAGGCTCAGGCACGCCCATGCGTGAGAGGCACCAGCCAGAAACTCCAACGCGGAATGTGTCTCCGTATCGAACCCGAGCAGACCTACAGTGGTGAGCTGACCGGAAGCCGGCGTGCCGATGCTCACGAGCGTATTCCGAACTGTCTCGATGCCGTAGAGCATTTGCGCTCCGCCGACCCATGCGAAATCCGCACCGACGATCTGCGGCGTGGTGGCGGCGTTCGCGTCACCAGCGGCATAAGAGGGAGTGGTGTCAGTAGAAATCGTCGCGCCCGTGGCGGGATTGATGACGAGATTCTGTCCGCCGCTGGTGAACAAGCGGAGCTGGCCCGTGAGGCGATCAAACGCGAGGTCCATCGTGTCACCAGTCGGCGTCGGTGCAAAAGCGGGGCCGACTGCCATCGCTACGCCGGTGAATGGATTCATCGTGTAGAGCACGCCTGTGGTGCCGACGGCGAAAAGCTTTCCGGTCATGGGCTGCACGGCCAGCGCGCGCAACGAGTCGCCAGCCACGAGTCCGCTCGGGATCGTGAAGCTGAGAGGTGTTCCTGGCACATCCGTTTTGAAGAGAAAGAGCGCATTGCTCGTGTGGCCGAGGGCATACATAAGCGTGGAAGGTGGTGTGTCATCGTCCTGGATCGTGAGCACGGCGGTGTCGATCACACCGAGCACTGCGCCACCACTGGGAGAGAAGACAGCGAGGTTGATGGTCTCGGCATTTTCGATCTCGGTGTCGCTGAGGATGGACACGGCGAAGGTTTTCGGCACGCTGTCGCCATCTGCCCACGCCAGCGTGCTGACGGTGCCGGTATAGTCCGCGCCGTCAGCGGCAGTGCCGCCTGCGACCGTGGCAAAACTCACGCCGACCGTTCCCAATGTGCCGCCAAGTCGCATGACCGTGATGGTAGCCGTGCCGCCAGACTCGGCACGGCTAATGCCAACAATGCTGAACTGCAATGCGCCCCCTGGCGGCGGCACCGTGGCAAGTCCGGTGCTCTCGAGTGCACCGAGATCCATCGCGACGCCTTGCAACGAGCGTGCCTGAGACTGCTGCGGGAACGCATACTCGCGCGTCACGGTGAGATCGAGAGGCAGACCGGGGATCACCTCTCCAGCATCCAGAATATTCGATGGGGAGAGCACATGATAATCGCGGGTGTTCATGTCGATAAAGTGCGGATCATTGGCACCGATCGCATCACCTACGATGAGGTTCTCGGTGCCGATCAGGGCACCAGACCATGTCTGGTTTGGGGCGGTTTTGCGCCAGCCGGGGCTGATCCAGTTCTTGCCCAGCGTGATGTCGCCACCGCCGTTGGTGGAGCCGCTGTTGATGAAGCGGAAAGCGTCATAGATGCCGGCTTGGAGCGCGGGGTCCGTGTAGAAGATGTTGTTCCGGCAATCGACGCTCTCATGCGTCGGGTTGGTGATGGTCGCGTTGGAGGTGTAGGTGGTCCCTGGAAGCAGAAGAAGAGCCACACCCGAGTGGTGGCTCACGATGGTGTTGTTATACAGATGCAGCGTGCCGCGATAAACAGGATCGTAGAGCGGGGCTCCATCAAACGCGCCCCACATGAAGGCTGTGATGCCGCCTGGGTAATCCTTGATGGTGATGTGGTTGCCATAGACATACGCGTCGCGGTAGTCGGGCTGGAGGTCGATCTCCCCTGTCCCACCCTGGCTGTTTGGCATGGCGATGACATTCGACTGCCCATCCATCACGAATTCATTGTAGCGGATGACGATGCCGGACGAGCGGTTCTTGATCGCAGTGCCACGAGCGTTCGGGCGCAAGGGACCAAAGCGATTGTATTGGATGATGCTGCCGGCGCATTCGACGTAGATGTGATGTTCTCCGAAGCCATTGCTCAGGGGCACACCGTTCGGGTCCGTGGGATTTGGGATCGGCGGATTCGAGTTGTCGTGGAGGTAGTTGCCTTCGATGAGCAAGCGACGAGTGACCTGTATGCCTGGATTCTTGGAGTTCGCATAGATGCCGTTGCCGCAGTTACTGACCTCGCAGCCGCGGATGTTGAGATCATGCGCCCACTCGATGTAGATGCCTGCGGCGAATGCGCCGTAGCCTCGTACAGTGCCGAATTTGTCCGTATAAGTGATGCTGCCGTCACCCGTGTAGCTGCCGTTGCGAATGTCGAGCGTCTCGATGTCCACGAAGCTGATGTTGTAAGTGCCGTAAACGTAGGTGCTCTGGCGCGGACTCACAAGGATGACGCTCCACTCGGTGAACTTGGGATGCCGGGGATCATACGCGGGGTCTTCGATGGCATCCTTGCCGTCAATGATCGGCAGCGCGTGCGTCGTCGGATCAGGGATGCCACGAATGACGATGTGCTGTGCTGCGGTGCCGCTGGCGGAGATTTGGATCTTCTCATGATAGCCACCGGGCTTGTAGTGAATGTTGACGAAGTCTCCTGGCTGCAAGTTCGCCCAGGGCACCGCACTCAGTGTTGCGAGGGGTTTGCCGGGGCCGACGTCGTAGTTCGAGGCCAGCGTTTGGCCTGCTAGCAAAAATAGGATCACGATGGCAAGAGTGCAGTGGGTTTTCATGGCATCACAAAGCTCGCTTCATCGTGTGATCCGGCAATGGATCGAAGGAGGTAGCCTGCGATGATTGCATGGCTGGGATCTAACGGTGTCGCGACTATTGACGAATCAAAATGAGCCAATCTCATCAAGTGGATCGGAGGGAGTATTGTCGCGATTGGACTCAGGAAGAATGGTGTGGACGAACGTCATCCAAAACCCGCACGCACCATGAAACATCGCTCAATCCTCATTTATGCCGCCATCTTGTCGGCCATTCCTTGTTTTGCATCCACTCTGAAAGTTTGGATCGAATCCGCGCCCTCTCCATCCGGTCCTTGGACCAGGGTGGACATTGATCAATCAGCTCTGAATGCCGCTGGCCAGTTGGTCCTGCCTGAGCCGACCGCTGGAGCCGGTTTCTTTCGCACGGCAATCGACGTTGATCCATCCGGCGCGCCGGGAACCATCATTCCTCATGCACAAATCCCATCCAGTGTGCTGGCGATCGCTGAGCAGCATCTCTCCGAATGCAGCAACACCACGGATCCATCCGGCATCCCGCTTCCAAGTCCGTGGACGGGTGCCACGATTGCCGAGGCGCGGCCTGTTTATGACGCGGGCATTGATGTTGGCCAGCTACCCGCATTTCTGGAGCTCAAGGTCGTGAAACACGTCACACCTGGAGCTGCAACCCCGATCATGCCTGAGCGCGACGCGGGCTTCATTCTTGTCTCACTGACCACGGCTGAAAAACCGGTGGTCTGTTTCTCGATGAGCGGAAGAACCCCATTGGAGGATCTTGAATTCGCCACAGGTCGTCGTCCGAACAAAGTTTTTCGCTATGGTCCTGCTTACCTGGCCGCAGAAGATGATCGGGGTGAATTGATCCAAGGACTGGGCACTTGTCCCCTGCGCATCGAGATGGGCGACCTTGCCGCGATGGATACGTCGTTTGGCATTTCAGCTGCGGGCAGCGATTTGGCCTTCAATCCACAACCCGATCCTCCTGGCCTACCAGCCGTTACTGCTTTCAGCAGCCATGCCGAGCTCAAGACCTGGTGGATAACAAGTCCGCTTCAGATGCAAATGCGCCGCCGCCGTGCTGGATTTGCCCAGGTGCGTTGGGACTTGGACGCTGGGCGTTTGCCGGGCGTGGTAACTCTGCATGTCGGCGAGACACGGACGATCCTGCAAGGCAGCCGGCAAATCGTGAGTCACCGAGTCGATGCAGACCCTGGGCAGGATGGTTCTGTCCAAGTCGTTTCCGGCAGCTCAGGGGGCGGCGCGATGGTGACGGGTATGCGCCCGGGATCAGCACCGGTTTACCTGCTGGACGATCAGGATCATGTCACACTCGTCGTGGTTGTCGTGGGCGCAGCATCCCCTCTGTCGAACAAGCTGAATGGCCCGATGATGGCCCCGGCGGCTTTCAAGCCTGGCTGGCAGCCGATTCAGGAATGGCGCGCACTGGACTACAGCGCACAGCCGAACTGGAAGCAGTTCAAAAGCCCGGCCTACTGCGCCCTGATTAATGGTGCGGTGGGGTGCGGACCGATGGCCTGGACCATCGTGCTTGGCTGGTTTGAACATCAAGGTGTGTCTGCCGCGCTGGGTAATCCGTTGACCGTGGATACCATCCTTGCGCAAAACAACCTGTTCGTGACGAACGCCGCCCACTCGTTGCATAGCCTGTGCAACACCCACTGTGTGCCTTTCACGGGCGAGGGCGCGACCTTCCCCTGGGACATGGACGGTGGACTCACGCTCGTCGATACGTTCAAACAACAGGGCTTCATCAACTGGAATGCCAACGCGCAGTGGGAGACGTTCCCCGACAGCTTCAATGCCTCCGCCAAGACAGGCGTGACGGCGATCAAGGCAGGCCGCCCGGCACTGCTCGGCCTGTGGGGGATGATGCACTATGCCGTGGCCTACAGTTATTGGCACCAACTCTTCCAAATCACTTCTGGTGGCTCGGCCTTCATGGCCCACCGCTGGTTTGTGTGCAACATGGGCTTTGGTTCGAAAGATGGTGTGCTCTATCCTGCGGACGACATCTTTTATGGACTGAACCTGGGCATCACCAAGAAGTGATGCTGAATGAGTATCGCAATCATTCCGCCAGGATTTCCAGCGCGCGCAAGGTCGCGCTGGTGCGGCCTTCGACGCCGAGCTTCTCGAAGATGTGATTGGCGTGCTTCTTCACCGTGCCGCCGCTGATGTCGCAGATGGCCCCGATGTCGCCGTTGCTCTTGCCTTGGGCCATCCAGAGGAGGATTTCGGCCTCGCGCGGGGAGATGCCGAGCTTCTCTAGCGGCGTGGCATTATCGAAGCTAGGTGCAAACGCGCGCTGCTGTGAATGCCGCTGCAAACGTGTGCGCACGGCGGAGACCAAGTCGGTGCTGGTGACGGGCTTTGGCAAATAGTCATCCGCGCCGAGTGCCATGCCCGTGCGCAGGTCGGGCATGCTTCCCTTCGCCGTGAGAAAGATGAACGGCAGCGACACCGTGGCAGAATCGGCGCGCACCTGCGCGAGGATTTCGTAGCCATCCATGCCCGGCATCATGATGTCGCACAAAATGAGGTCGGGCTTGCTCTCATGCAGCATTTGCAAGCCCGTCGCACCATCTGCCGCGCACATGACTTGGTAGCCCTCGATGGTGAGGATATGCGCGATGTTTCGTCGCAGGCTCGCATTGTCTTCGATGAGCAGGATCGTGGTCATGATGCGGTGAGAGTTGGAATCGTGATGGTCGCAGTGGTTCCCCTGCCTTCGATGCTTTCGATCTTCAAAGTGCCGCCATGCAATGAGGCAGCACGGTGAGCGATGGCAAGGCCGAGGCCCGAGCCGGGCGTTTCGCCCACATTGCCGCAGCGATGAAAAGGATCGCACACACGCGGCAGATCCTCGGCGGGTATGCCAATACCTTCATCACGCACGGTGAGGGTGAGTTGCTGATCATCCAGCGATGCGCTTAATGTCACCGGCTTGCCTGATGGGGAGTATTTCACGGCATTGGAGAGCAGATTCTCCAGAAGACTGCCCATCAGAGCCTCATCAAGCATCGCTTCGCTGTCAGGTGCATTCACTTCGATCTTGTGGGTCGCATCGACAGCTTTCGTCACTCGTTCTGCGGCTTCCTGACACAGCGCAGCCAGGTTCACGGGCTTTCGCTGACACACTGCCACACCTGAGTCCATGCGACCGAGTTCCAGCACCTGCTCGACCATCTCAGTCATCTGCCGAGTGTTGTCACGAATCTCATTGAGCACTTCTCGCCGACGTTCCGGTGTGAGATGCTCCTCATACTGATCGAGAAGATCCGCGCCCGACTGAATGATGCCCAGAGGCGTGCGGAATTCATGCGAGACACTCTGCGTGAAGTAGCGCTGTTGCCGCAGCACCTCACGCTCAGCCGCCAGTGAGGCGCTCAAACGCGCCGACCGGCCTGCGAGCGATGCCAGGAGGAGCAGTGGTAATGCGCTCAGGCCTACGGCGATAAACGTCAGCCATGGAGTCGGAGCGTCATACTTGCTGAAACCAGCGCCGCGCTGAATGCAGGCGATCCACTTCGCCTCACCATCGCGTATGGGCATGCACCGTGCCTTGTCCGATGAAGAGTGGCCCGTGTCGTGAGGCGTTGCGTCGAGCGCTTGATCCCTAATCAATTCCAAAGCAGGATCGCGACACATCGATTCGAGATCGATCCACGCGATGATGTAACCGCGTAGCGCACTCGCTGCCGCTGATCCTGGGATCTTCAGCAAGATCAACATGCGGCGATGCTCCAGCACGCAGCCCATAGTCGCCGAGAGATCATGGGGTGATGCAGCCTTCAGCGTGGCCATCACACCCGGCAATGCTGCGAGATCATCGCCCAAAGCCGTCACTGGCATGCGCTGTTCGCTCATCCAGCCCACGATGACCCGACCCTCATCCTGACGAGCGTAGCCCAGGGCCATGAGATGCGGCAGCTTTTCCTGCCAGGGAAAAGCGGGGACCATTTTCCCTGCGAGCAACGCCGCTTCATCGAGATTCCTGGCGAGCTGCCGCACTTCACGAGGGAAGTAAGTATGCCGTTCGAAGTTGTTCTGAATCTTCTCCGCAAGCACCTGCGCTGTCGTTTCATAGACACGCTCATCCTTCTGCCTCGCGTCACGATACGTCACCACAGCCAGCCATGCCGGCACCAGCGCAAACGCGAGCGCCAGCAGGACCAACAAGCGTGGTTGCTTGATCCAGCGGGACCATTTCATCACCGCCACTCTACACGTTCGAATGCCAGCGCCAATACATCTGAGGGGGTATTGGCTCAGAGTTATTTCACGCTGCCGAGTTCCTCGACCTTCACGTCCTTGATCAAATAGGTGCCGGGATGTTGGAGAAAAATCGTGAAGCTGATGCTCTTCGTTTCAGCAGGCGTGAGGATGAAATGCGGGAATGTACGCCACTTTTTGACATTCTCATGTGCGCCGACGCCGCTCCAGTGATTGCGCGTCACGGCTTTGCCTTTCGCATCGCGGAAAATGACTCGCGTGCGCGGAGTGATGGATGGCTCGCCGCGTGTGGTAGCATCGGCATCGTCCGTGATGGTGAGCTTGATCGGCACGGGATCATTCCTGTGCGCGAGAGTGATGCGATAACTGGTGCTCGGCTTGACGTCGATGGAGTAGCTGAGTGATCCCGTGCTACCTTTCGGCACCCGAATGTGCTGCTCACCATCCTTGACCTCACGGGCTGCGCTGCCTGCCGCGATCCAGCGCTCTTTGCCGAAACTACGCACCACCGATTTACCGGTGAGCAAACTGCGCGCGAGATTTGCTAGCGGGCCGCCTGGGGAGATGTCTTGTGTCTCAGCGGCATCACCAAGATCAAGATTGGCACAGAGGCTGGGCGCGTAGGTTTTGATCCGCTCGCGGACGACTTGGCGTTGCTCGATGAGTGCGAGCAATGCTTTGGCATCAGCGGCACTGCTTTGCGCATCGGACTCTAATCGCGCTGCGACAAACATGCCGCGCACGGTGGTGGTGAGGAGTTCGTGTTGGTCGGTGAGGCGTTGCAAACGTGAATGCTCATCGGCACTGAGTTCGCTGGCCGCTGCTGCATCGATGAGTTTCGTTGCTTCATCGAGAACGGGTTCATACGCGGATAAAATGTAGGCCGGTGAGCCGAGTCCAGGATGCTTTCTCAAAGTAACGCGAACGGCGGTGATACTCGTGTCCAGAGGTGTGTGCTTCGCTTTGATCAAGCGCGACTCCAGCAGGTCATAATAAGCCTGCACATGCGACGCAGCCTTGCCGTAGAGCGCGCGGTAGTAGTCCATGGCATCCACCTTCGCATCCGCATCCCACATAAGCCGCGCCATGAGCCAGTGGCCCACGCCGAGCTGCTCGTAGCTTTGGCCCATGTAGAGGTAGCCGCCTTCCATGCCGATCTTTGATTCGGCGCGGATGCGCTCGACGAGATGCTTTGTCATCGGCGCGATGAGATTGAGCGACGAATCAGGCGAGTAGTAGATGTCATACTTGGCCAGGTGCTTCGCGCCCGCTCGCCACTGCTTCTCCATCGCGTGCTCCTCGGGCCAGCCCACGCCTTGATGGAAGGCCGTATTCGTCGCGTGGACGAGATACAGGTTCGGATGCGGCTTCACGTTCACCGGTGGCTCGCTATAGAAGCTGTAGGCGTAGGCACCGAGTAGTTTGGTCGGATGCACCTTCACCACACGCTCGGCGATGGCGTTGTAAAAAGTGATTAGCCGGTCCGTGAGGCTGGTGCCGCCGTGATCCACGCGCCTTGCACTTCAAGCAGGTGCAGAAGCTACTGCCGTCATTCGGTGAGAGCGAGAACATATCGCGTCCCGGCTGCGCGTTGAAGAAGTCGATGGCCGCCTGAGCGAAGACCTCGATCACCTGCGCGTTCGTCGTGCAAACCTGACCGCCGTGATGCTCCATGTAGTACTCCGTCCTGCGCTTACCATCGATCTCCGCGAACCACTCCGGGTGCTCTTTTCCATACTTCTCCACCGGCATGATCTGATGCCACGCATGGCTGTGTGACACCGTGTGACTATGCCCCAGCCGCAAACGCCGAGCGAACATGTCATCCGCACACATGCCCTCTGGCGAGTAGGCAAGACGGCGATACGACCACGCTGGTGCTGTGTCGATGTCGAGATCCGGCACGATCACTCGCTCATGCTTCGGCACGATGGTGCCGAGCTTGTCATGCCAGAGAAACTGAATGCCCAGGCATCGCTCCAAAAAGTCGTACACACCACTTAGTGTGCCTGTCTGTGTGGCACTGACACGTTTCGGTTGCAATGAGCCGCGCTGCACGTCCATGCCGACGATGTGGATGTCCGCCCCGGCCGTCTTCAAACGATAGCCTTCCGGTTTGAGGCCTGCCGTGCTGATCGTCCCCTGGCCCTGACCCATGAAGACATGCTTTCGTCCGGGCGATGGCACCGTGACCACTAGCAGCTCAATGCCTGTCGATTGCTTGAGCCAGATGTTTAACTTGCGCGCCGCGAGTGTTGTCGCTGGATTTGCATCGGCGGCCAGTACTATCTCGTAGCTGCTGGAGCCGTTTTCGACAAGCACGCGATCTTCAGCGAGGGCTGAGACGGTGAAGAGGAGAAAAAGAAAGCGCATACCACGTCAAACGACCGCTGTGGCCATGAACAATCGTTTCGTTGAGCGGCGTTGACTGGCCATCATGAACCGCCTAGCTCTCTTCTTCCTGCTCACTCTCTCTGCGCGTGCTGAATTGCGTCTGATTACCGACTTCGAGGGCGGCAATGCCGAAGTGGTGAGCCTCGATCAAGCCACGCGCACGCTGCGCATCATGCCCGCACTTCGGGAAGACCGCGGCTGGCCGTGCTGGTGGTTCTTCAAGCTTGATGGACTCACGGCGGGCGAGGAGTTCACGCTCGAAGTGCAGGCGCAGACGAAGCCATATCGTGAGAAGACCGTGCTCGCCGCCGCGTGGTGCCAGCCAAAGCACGCGTGGATCAGCAGCGACGGCCAAACCTGGAATCCGAGCGACAAAGGCACGCTCAGCGCTGACAAGGCGATGGTTTACAAGATCAAGGCCGATGCTGTGCAGATGAGCATGGCATGGGGACCGCCGTTGGTGCCTTCAGACGCGGACAAGCTGCTCGCCGACATCGCGGTGAAGCTGCCGGAGGTAAAACGTTTCGAACTGGCGAAGACGCGCGGTGGCCGCCCGGTGCAGGGCATCCGCATCGGCGCTGAAAACGCGCCGCATCAGGTTTGGGTCGGCTCTCGCCAACATGCCTGGGAAGCAGGCGGCAGCCAGGTCGGGCGTGGTTTCATCACCTGGTATGCCAGCGATGAAGCCAAGGACCTGCGTGCTAAGACCTGCCTGCATTACATCCCGATCATGGACGTGGACAACGCCGCCATCGGCGCTGGTGGCAAGGAGGCCGTGCCGCGTGATCACAATCGCGACTGGGCCGCCGAGCCGATCTATCCCGAGGTGGCGGCAGCGCAGAAAATGATCCGTGATATTCACACGAAGCACGGGCTCGATGTCTTCATCGACCTGCACAATCCCGGCGCGAACGATCCGATCTTCTTCTTCGGCCCCTTTGCCTTTGAGCGCATGACCGGCATCCAGCAGCGGAACTACCAGCGATGGATCGAACTCGCCGCCGCCAACATCACCGAGCCCATGCCCGTGCAGCCGAAGTATCGCTTCGCTACCTATGTGACGACGGATGAAGAGCGTGGACGAATGAGCAGCGGCTGGGTGCGGGCAAACACCGGTGACTCCACCATCTCCGTCACACTCGAAACCGGCTGGAACAGTCCGCTGATGTCCGTGGAAGGTTACGGCAAGGTGGGTGCCGGACTGGGACGTGCGCTGGCGGCCTACATCGGCGAGAATCCTCGGCGTGAGTGATGAATGGAAGTGCTTGCGCCTTGGGAAAAGTGACGCAGGGAAGCCCATGCTCACGGACTATCATACGCACACGCCGCTTTGCCTCCACGCGGAGGGAAACCCTGTCGATTACGCACGACATGCGCAGGCCATCGGGCTGGCGGAGATCGGCCTTTCGGATCACAACCCGATGCCGGAGAAGTATGACGACTGGCGGATGCTGATCTCTGACCTGCCGCGCTATTTTGAACTGGTGCAGGAAGCGCGTGAGGCGCTGCCGGAATTTCCGATCCGGCTCGCGCTGGAGTGCGATCATCTAGAAGGGCGGGAAGGCTGGATCGAGCAGACGACTGGCATGTCGGACTGGGACTACCTCATTGGCAGCGTGCATTACATCCATGATGGCATCGCGGTGGATGACCCGAAACATGTCTCGCGCTGGAAGTCGGCGACCGACATTGAGCACATGTGGGGCATGTATTGGAAACTCTACGAGCAGATGATCCGCACGCGGCAGTTTGATTTTCATGCCCATCCCGATCTTGCGAAGCGCTTCGGTCTGCGCCCCGAAGGTGATTTGCGCCGCTACTACGAGCCAGTGATCCAGGCTCTGGTGGACACCCAGGGTGTGCTGGAGGTGAGCACGGCGGGTTTGCGCAAAGATGTGCGCGAGATCTATCCGGCGCGCGAGATGCTGGAGATGGCCTTTGCCGCCAGGGTGCCCATTGTGATCAACTCCGACGCGCATCTACCCACCGATGTGGGTGTGGATTTCGACAAGGCACTGACGCTGGTTCGTAGCGTTGGCTACACAACGACGGTCCGTTTTGAAAAGCGGCAGAGGAAGATCGTGCCTCTGCCGGAAACATGGCCGGTGCGCTGAGTTTCTGATCAGGGCTTGGCGCTGCCTTTGAGGCTGAAGTCGTCGTATTCCACGTCCACCGCATTCGTGGTGAGGCTGATGAGTGACTTCGTGTCATGCGTGATGCCAGGTGATTTGAAACTGCCGACGGGTTTGCCATCGATGCTGACGCTGAGTTCATCACCGCTCGTTTGGACGACAAGTGTGTGCCATTCCTGAAGGCTGACTTTGGTCGGGATGCGTGTCTGCTTGCCGGCGAGCATCTTCTTCTCGTCCTCGGTGAGTTGATTGGCCTTTTTACGGTCGTAAAGGCCGCCGGTGAGGTCAAAGCCGCCTGTCTTGGCATCGGCGATGTTCACGCTCGTGGGGCTGATGGTGGCCTGGCAGATGTGGCCGGCATGGGAGCCTTTGTAGTTCTTGTCGTCGAACCACACGTTGAAACTCTTCGCCG
>JBIKIA010000349.1:0-5314 GCA_044361885.1 Prosthecobacter sp.
ATCTCGGGGCCGAGGATGATGTCCACGCCGGTGAATTTGCTGAAGGGGAAGACGGCTTCTTTGACGCTGTGATGCCGTGGGATGACTTCTTCGGTGAAGCCGAGTTCCTTCAAGGTCTTGCCCGCCATGATCTTGGCGGCGAGTTTGGGCAGCGGGACGCCGATGGCTTTGCTGACGAAGGGCGCGGTGCGGGAGGCGCGGGGGTTGACTTCGATGACGTACAAGTCGTCGCCTTTGACGGCTAGCTGCATGTTCATGAGGCCGCGGACGTTGAGGGCTTTGGCGAGCTTTTTGGCGGCGTCGCGGATGCGGTCCTGCATGGCAGCGCTGAGGCTGAAGGGCGGGATGACGCAGGCGCTGTCGCCGGAGTGGATGCCGGCTTCTTCGATGTGCTCCATGATGGCGCCGATGACGGTGGTCTCGCCATCGCTGATGCAATCGACATCGACCTCGGTGGCGTCTTCGAGGAAGCGGTCCACGAGCACGGGGCGGTCGGGCGTGGCTTCGACGGCGTTCTTCATGTAGTGGGTGAGTTCGGCGTCGCTATAGACGATCTGCATGGCGCGGCCGCCGAGCACGAAGCTGGGGCGCACGAGGCTGGGATAACCGATCTTGGCGGTGATGGCCAAGGCCTCTTCCAACGAGGTGGCGGTGCCGCTTTCGGCCTGGTTCAAACCGAGGTCGTCGAGCAGCTTGGCGAACATCTTGCGGTCTTCGGCGAGTTCGATGTTCTTCGGCGAGGTGCCGATGATGCGGACGCCGTTTTCTTCGAGGCCTTTGGCGAGGTTCAGCGGGGTCTGGCCGCCGAACTGGACGATGACGCCGAGCACCTGGTCGTGGCGGTTTTCGCGCTCGTAGATGTTGAGCACGTCTTCGAGCGTGAGGGGCTCAAAGTAGAGCTTGTCGCTGGTGTCGTAGTCGGTGGAGACGGTCTCGGGATTGGAGTTGACCATGATGGTCTCGTAGCCGAGTTCGCGCAGGGCGAAGCTGGCATGGACGCAGCAGTAGTCGAACTCGATGCCCTGACCGATGCGGTTCGGGCCGCCCCCGAGGATCATGACTTTCTTGCGGTCGTTGTCGCGCACTTCGTCCTCGATGCCGTAGGTGGAGTAGTAGTAAGGCGTGAAGGCTTCGAACTCGGCGGCGCAGGTGTCCACGAGGCGGTAGGTGGGGATGACTCCAGCGGCTTTGCGCTCGGCACGAGCGGCACCTTCGGTGATGCCTTTGGCAATGGCGATCTGACGGTCGGAAAAGCCCATGCGTTTGGCTTTGCGGATATCGGTGGAGTCCAGTTGTTGCTGCTCCTTCACAATCTCCTCCAGTTGCCTCAAGAACCAGCGATCGATCTTCGTGAGCTCGAACACCTTCTCGACATCCCAGCCTCTGGCGAAGGCCAGGCCGAGGTAGAAGATGCGCTCAGCGTTCGGCACGGAGAGCTTGGTGGTGAGCGTCTCGTCATCGACGACGACATCGGCACCATCGCCGATGAGGCCGAAGCGTTTGATCTCGAGGCTGCGCAGGGCCTTCTGCATGGATTCCTTGAAGGTGCGTCCGATGGCCATGGCCTCGCCGACTGCTTTCATCTGCGTGGTAAGCGTCTCGTTGGCACCAGGGAATTTCTCGAAGGTGAAGCGCGGGAGCTTGGTGACGACGTAGTCGATGGTGGGCTCGAACGCGGCGGGCGTGTGGCGCGTGATGTCGTTCTTCAACTCATCGAGCGTGTAGCCGACGGCGAGCTTCGCAGCGATCTTCGCGATGGGGAAGCCGGTGGCCTTCGACGCGAGCGCGGAGCTGCGGCTGACGCGCGGATTCATCTCGATGACGATCATGCGGCCCGTGTCGGGATGCACGGCGAACTGGATGTTTGAACCGCCGGTCTCCACGCCGATCTCGCGGATGCAGGCGAAGGAGAAGTCGCGCATGATTTGGTATTCGCGATCCGTGAGCGTCTGAATCGGCGCGACGGTGATCGAGTCGCCGGTATGCACGCCCATGGGGTCGAGGTTCTCGATGGAGCAGATGATGACGCAGTTGTCCGCGCAGTCGCGGATGACCTCCATCTCGAACTCTTTCCAGCCGAGCAAGGATTCCTCAATGAGCACTTCCGTAACTGGCGAGAGATCGAGTCCGTTCGCCGTGATGGTTTCAAATTCCTCCTTGTTGTAAGCGATGCCGCCACCGGTGCCGCCGAGCGTGTAGGCCGGGCGGATGATGAGCGGCATGGTGCCGATCTGCTCGGCGATGACGCGCGCTTCTTCGATGGTGTGAGCCACGCCGGACTGCGGCAGATCGAGGCCGATCTTGAGCATGGCGTTCTTGAACTTGAGCCGGTCCTCACCTTTCTCGATGGCCTCCGCATTCGCGCCGATCATGCGCACACCGTGTTTGGTCAGCGTGCCGGCATTCCACAGCGACATGGCGCAGTTCAACGCGGTCTGGCCGCCGAGCGTTGGCAGCAGCGCATCCGGCTTCTCGATCATGATGATCTTTTCCACCATCTCCGGATTGATCGGCTCGATGTAGGTGCGGAACGCGAACTCCGGGTCCGTCATGATGGTGGCCGGATTGGAATTGATGAGCACCACCTGGTAGCCTTCCTCACGCAGAGCCTTGCAGGCCTGGACGCCGGAGTAGTCGAACTCACAGCCCTGGCCGATGACGATGGGGCCGGAACCGATGACGAGGATGGTTTTGATGGTGGTGTCTTTGGGCATGAAGGTGCGTAGGGCGGAGGGCTGGGAGCGAAGAGGAGGGAAAGCGTATGATTTGGGCGCTTTCAGGGGCGGGTTTCACAGGCTAGAAAGCCTATGCTACGGCATCGCGGGGCCGGAAAGCGCGGCATCTTGCACGGTCCCCCCCGGCTGTCAAAGGGAGGTGGGCAGGAAGATGCCTGACACTGGAAAAACCCAGAGCTTGGACTGCCTTTCATGACGTCCTGAACAAGCTCAGGCCGCTGGGCTGAGGGTCACTTCTTCAAAGTCGTGATCAGGAACTCCGAGATGCCCTTGTGCTTCACCTCTTGTGCACCGGGATAGACGAGCTCGCATTCGCTGCCGGTGGCGCGGCAGTGCTCCTGGAGCTTCACGCCATAGTTCGCGGTGTGGGTGGGGTCTTTCTGCGGCTGTCCGATGGCGGGAGCGGAACTGTAGTGCAGATAGACGGCGGGGTCGTCCTTGCTGACGAGCTCGTAGGGGGAGTACAGCTTGATCCATTTCAGCACGGACTCGCGTTTTTCCAGGAACTCGGCGAAGCGGGTGTCGCGCGTTTTGGTGTCGTTCGGGTCCATGAAGCCGAAGGCGTGACCGCCGTAGCGGCTGTTTGGGGTCCACTCGATGAGCTGTTTCGGATCGAGCGAGGTCTGCGCGCCACTCACGGCGGCGCACCAGAGGCGGGTGGACTCGCGGGCGACAGGGTCGCTGCTTTTCGGATCGGCCATGTCGTCGTGGAAGGCGAGGTAGAGGCTGCTGCAAGCGCCCGCCGAGCCGCCGCTGGCTCCGATGCGCTGCTTGTCGATGTTCCACTCCCCTGCCCTGCTGCGGACGAACTGCAAAGCGCGGGCTGCATCCTCCAGCGGCCATTTCACAGGCGGCATGACACCCTCGCGCTGGGCCTGCCAGGAGTAGCGATAATTGATCGAGACCACGGAGATGCCTGCTGCGAGGCATTCTTCAAGGCTGCCGGGCCTCGCTTTGTCGCCAGCGACCCAGCCTCCGCCGTGGATGAAGAAAAGCAGAGGTGTGGGCTTAGCGGACTCGGCTTTGTAAAAGTCCAGCACCTGACGCTCATGCGTGCCGTAGGCGACATTCGCCGCGGTGGGAGCGCGTGTGGGTTTCGGGGCGGGTTTGGGAGCAGGAGCGGGCGTTTGAGCCTGAAGGCTGGAGATGACGAGAAGGGCAGCGAGGATGGGGCGCATGGCTGGAATGAACGGGCTGGAGTTACTGCTTCTTCTTCGCGGCTTTCTTCTTTCCCGGCTGCTTCATCACGAGCGGCCAGTCGGCGTGCTCGGTGCGCATGGATTTCATAAGAGACTCGGCTTTGGCGATGAGATCGGGCTTCTCGGCAGCGAGGTCTTTGGATTCGCCGGGGTCGGTGGCGAGGTCGTAGAGCTCGATGGGCTTCGCGGGTCCATTGCGGACGGCTTTCCAGTCGCCAAAACGCACGGCTTGCAGGGAGGTGCCTTCGTGGAGTTCCCAGTAGAAGGCCTCGCGTTTCGGAGCGGGGCCGCCTTTGAGTAGCTCGACGACGGAGTGGCCGTCGTGCGGGGATTTGAGTTCGACTCCGGCGAGTTCGGCGGCAGTCGGCAGGAAGTCCCAGAAGGCCCAGGGTTCCTCGCTGGTGCGTCCGGCAGGGACTTTCCCCGGCCAGCGGGCGATGCCGGCCTGGCGCAGCCCGCCTTCATAAAGCGAACGTTTGAAGCCGCGCAGCTTGCCGCCCATGGACTGATCGAAAAGCTGACCGACCTCCGACTTGGGTTCGAAGGACGCGCCATTGTCGCCGGAGAAGATGACGAGTGTGTTTTCATCCACCTTGAGTTCCTTCAGCAGGTCCATGAGCTGGCCGACCTCACGGTCGAGGCGTGTGACCATGGCGGCGTAGGTTTTTTGAAGTTGGGTCCAAGGCTTGTCTTTGTATTGGCCGAGGTCGTCGATCTCAAAGCTGCCGTGTGGCAGGGTGATGGCATGGTAAAGGAAGAAGGGGCCAGCAGCATGAGCACGCACCCAGTCGCGCGTGTCTTTGCCGATGAGGTCCATGGCGTAGGTCTTGCCATCTAGCTCGACGCGCTGGTCATCGCTCCAGAGGTATTTGGGGAAGTAGCTGTGGGCGTGGCGCTGGCAGTTGTAGCCGTAGAAGTGGTCGAAGCCTTTTTTCAAAGGGCTGCCGGAGGTGTCGAACATGCCCATGCCCCACTTCCCGGTGCAGGCAGTGGCGTAACCAGCGCTTTTCAGCACTTGAGCGACGGTGGTGACCTCGGCAGGCAGGGGTTTTTGGCCCTCGGGCTGGATTTCACGGTTTGCCCGGATGGGGCAGTGGCCCATGTGCAGGCCGGTCATCAGCGATGATCTCGACGGCGCGCAGACACTCGTGCCCGAGTAGAGTTGCGGGAACTTTGTGCCCTCGGCGGCCATGCGGTCGAGGTTCGGCGTCTGAATGAGCTTTTGCCCGTAGCAACCGAGATCTCCCTGAGCGAGGTCATCGCAGAGGATGAAGATGAGGTTTGGTTTATCAGCGGCAGTCAGGGCCGTGGAGAAGAGAAAAGCAGCAGCGAGAAGTCGGAAGGCGGTCATGGGCGGTAAGCTGAACGAACTCGAAGGCT
>JBIKIA010000573.1:0-3437 GCA_044361885.1 Prosthecobacter sp.
CGCCTGACCTCTTCTCTTTGGAAATGTGGGGCGGTGCCACCTTCGATGTCACCATGCGCTTCCTCCGCGAAGATCCCTGGGCTCGTCTGCGCGACATCCGCGCCAAGGTGCCGAACATTCTTTTGCAGATGCTCTTCCGTGGCAGCAACGCCGTGGGTTACACCAACTACCCCGACAACGTGGTGAAGGGCTTCATCAAACATGCTGCCGAGAACGGCATGGACATCTTCCGCATCTTTGACTCGCTCAATTACTTGCCAAATCTCACCGCCGCCATGCAGGCCGTGCGTGAAGACACGAAGTCCATCTGCGAAGGCACGCTTTGTTACACCGGCGACATCCTCGATCCGAAGCGCGACAAGTATGACCTCAAGTACTACGTCCGCCTCGCCAAGGAGCTGGAGAAGATGGGAGCCCACATGCTCTGCATCAAAGACATGGCCGGCCTCGTGCGTCCGTATGCGGCCAAGAAGCTCGTCAAAGCCCTCAAAGACGAAGTCGGCATCCCCATCCACTTCCACACCCATGACACCAGCGGCCTGAACGCCGCCAGCATCATCGAGGCCGCCGAAGCCGGAGTCGATATCTGCGATGCCGCCATCGCGTCCATGTCCGGCGGCACCAGCCAGCCGAACTTGAACTCCATCGTCGCCGCGTTGCAGCACACGCCGCGCGATACCGGCCTCAATGTCGATGCCCTCCAGGAGTTCAGCGACTACTGGGCTGCTGTCCGCGCTTTCTACAAGCCCTTCGACACCTCCGAGCCTTACGGCACTGCCGAAGTTTATCTCCACGAGATGCCTGGCGGTCAGTACACGAATCTCAAAGAACAGGCCATTGGCATGGGCCTCGGACCACGCTGGCCCGAAATCGCTCACGCTTATGCTGAGGTGAACCAGCTCTGCGGCGACATCGTCAAAGTCACGCCATCGAGCAAAGTCGTCGGCGATCTCGCCATCGAGTGCGTCGCCCGTGGTGTGAAGCCGAATGACATCTTCCAGCTCACCGGCACGAAGTGGAGCAAGGACGTCACCAGCATGTTCGAAGGCTGGCTCGGCGAACCTTTCTACGGCATGGAGCCCGAAAAAGCCGCCGACAGCCGCAAGAAGTGGAACTCACTCGCTGACGCCATCGTCGGCAAAGGTGGCAAACGCATCAAAGGCCGCCCCGGCACCCACGCTGCGAAGATCAATCTCAACGAAGTCCGCGCCGAGCTGGAGCAGAAGCTCAAGAAGAAGCCCACCGAGGACGATGTCTGGAGCTACCTCATGTATCCCGATGTCTTCCTGAAGTTCGCCGACTTCCGCAAGACCTATGGCGACGTCGCCGCCCTGCCCACGCCCGCCTATTATTATGGCCTGCGTGACAAGGAAGAGATCCACATCAACCTCGAAGAAGGCAAGACCCTGTTCGTCCGCCTGCTGAACATGACCGAGCCCGACGCCGCCGGTCAGCAGACCGCCATCTTCGAGCTGAACGGCTTCCCCCGTCACACCACCGTGACGAACAAGTCACTCGCCGTGAACACCGTCAGCAAGGTCAAAGCCGACCCTGCCGACCCAACTCAAGTCGGTGCCCCCATGCCCGGCATGGTCGCCAGCATCGCCGTCACCGTCGGTCAAAAAGTGAAAGAAGGCGAAACCGTCGTGACCCTCGAAGCCATGAAAATGTTCGCCGCCATCAGCGCCCCGACCTCCGGCACCGTCAGTGAGATCCTCGTGAAGATCGGCGAGAGCGTCGAGAGCAAGGATCTGCTGGTAAGGCTGGTGAAGTGAGTGGATTTCGTTTAGCTCACTTATTTTCATGACATTCCTTGAACGCCTTGCCACTGCGGCAAGGACAGGGGTCATTTGAGTGAATTGTCCGTGATCTCCAGACGAGGTCGGCTTGTTTATTACATTCAACGTGTGAGTTCTTCGGGATGCTGCGGATGTGGAAATCCGCGCTCCGATGCCGAGCCTTGGGCGAACTCCCAAGGAGCGCGGACCTCCGAGTCCGCAGCAGGTCGATGGATAGAATGCCAGGGAGCTGTGGCGGGCCTGTGCGGATTTGGCCTGCCGGCGTGAGCTCGCGGCCACTATTTTTCACAAACTGCGCAAGTTCCGTCCGGGAGTGTGTCCAGGGGGTGAGACCAGGCGTGATGCCGGGCTCGCCACAAATCTGAAACCCACCAAACACCTCCCCTCATGAAAACCATCCTTCACACCTCCATCGCCGTCGCCGCATTCGCGCTGGCACTCGTCCCTTCCATCGGAAGAGCCCAAATCTTCAACGGCGACAACAACAACAACTTCGTGCAGCAAAACAGCGGCGATCAGTCCGTCCGTGATTTCACCTTCAACTTTTTGGGCGGCAATGACCGGCTCATTCTCTTGCGCAATGACGACCTCGCCGGTCTGAACCGCGGTGTCGCCAACATGGGAGACGGACGTGACGTCGTCCTCACTTCGTTCAACATGTCCGGCACCTTCAATCTGGGCAACGACAACGACTTTTTCCTTTCTGAAGGCGATGTGAATTTCAACCCCAATGGCCCTGACATCCTCGTGCAGGCCGGTCCGGGCAATGACCTCATCTTCGTCACCACGGACTTCTGCATCTACCGCGGTGAGCAGGGCAACGACATCTTTGTCAGCGACGGCAGCAGGAACACCTTTGACGGCGGCACAGACAACGACACCTACAGCGCCGAGGCCGCTGAACTCGATGCCTTCATTGACCTCGGGCAGGGTTTCGCGCAGGCCCGTTTCACCACTGGGGAAAGCCTGATCAGCATCGAAAACGCCCGTGGATCGGCTTTCAATGATACCCTGTTCGGTGACAACAATGCCAACCGCCTCGACGGGCTCGCGGGGAATGACGGCATCGACGGCGATCCAGGCAACGACACCATCTCCGGCGGTGCAGGCATCAACACCCTCGAAGGCAATACCGGCATCGACACCTTGGTGGTTCAGGGAACCATCACTTCAAAGACCCGTCTCTCGCCGAGCCGCATCCGGGTGAGAGGCTCGTTCAACGGGCTCGCCTTTGATCACACCGCCTCCAACTTTGAGCAGGTGCTCGACAACGATGTGCTCAAGTCCATCGCTTCCTTCATGGGCGAAGCCGGCAACATCGCTGTGCAGCAAACCCAAATCGCCGAATCACCGGTCGAGGCCGCGATCAATGGCTTCATCTCCGGTCAGACGCTCAACGGCACTGCCGCTGGAAATGTCATCAACGGTGCTGCTGGCTTTGATGACATCGCCGGTCTCGCCGGGAACGACACGCTCAATGGCAACGACGGCGACGATTCTCTCCTCGGCGGCGCTGGCGTTGACACGATCAATGGCGGTAACGACAACGACACCCTGGACGGTGGTGCCCAAAACGACACGCTCAACGGCGGCCTGGGCAAGGACATCCTGACAGGTGGTGCCAACAACGACATCTTC
>JBIKIA010000394.1:0-4897 GCA_044361885.1 Prosthecobacter sp.
ACCAGGCTGCCCCTCACGATCTGCCACCCAGACGGTACCGCGGGAAGGATGAGATGTGACAGCACTTGGCTTTGTCTCCGCCTCCGGACGGCAGGCAAAGAGGCCAACCAAGACAGGGAGAAATAGAGATATGCGGGTGTAATTCACGCGAAGTGAAGACACCCGCCACCCCATGATGGCAAATAGAACTTCCTGCCGCAGATCAAGCCTTGCCGGCCTGCCGATAAGCACGGGCAAGTAGAGTCACAGGCTGAGTCACTTCGACTCCCCTGCCCCGCAATCCGTTGGCGAGCTGGAGGTGGCAGCCAGGATTCGAGGTGGCCACGCAGGGAGCGCGAGTGGCCTCAATGTTGCCGACTTTACGGGCAAGCAGCTTCGCCGACTGCTCGGGCTGGGTGATGTTGTAGATGCCGGCACTGCCACAGCACCAGTTGCTCTCGGGGAGTTCCTTCAAAACGAGGCCTGGGATGGCTTGCAACACTTGCCTTGGCTGCGAGCTGACTTTTTGCCCATGGCAAAGGTGGCAGCTTTCGTGGTAGGTTACCTCGCTCACATCCGCTCCATGTTCAGGCTTGCGGATGCCGATGTGGGCTAGCCACTCGTGAATGTCCTTTACCTTGCGATCCCACTGCCGAGCGCGCGCAGCGTAGAAGGGATCTTCGTGGAGCAAGTGACCGTATTGCTTGAGATGAGAGCCGCAGCCTCCGGCATTGGTGATGACGGCATCGAGTGAATCGAGATCAAAGCTTTCGATCTGCCGACGGGCGAGTTCACGAGCGAGTTCAAGTTCGCCATTGTGGGCATGAAGAGAGCCACAGCAAGACTGCGCACGCGGAGTGATGACTTCGCAATCGTTTGCAAGCAGGACATCGGCGGTGTCACGATTGATATTGGAAAAGGCGAGGTCCTGGACGCAGCCGGTGAGCAATCCGACGCGGTATTTGGGCTTCGCCAGGAGTTCGGGGGACTCCACGGGCGAGATCAGAGAATCTGAGAAGACATCGGCCATCTGCGGAGTCTGCGGATCGAGCTCGCGAAGGTGTTTGGGCAGAAGCCCGAAGAATTTCACTCGGCGCATCAGGCGGTCCATGCCGGTTTTTTGCCAGAGACGCAGCCCCCAACCCACGAGACGAAGCAGACGCGGGTGCATGAAGAGGACATTGAGCGTGAGCCATCGCCAGAAATCGCGCTCAGGTGTCTGCGCCACACCACTGCGCTCGATCTCGGCACGCGCGGTTTCGAAGAGTTCGGCGTAATTGACACCCGCCGGGCAGGCTGTCTGGCAGGCGAGACAGCCGAGGCAGTAATACATCTCATCGGCGAATTCGCGGCTCACGGTGAGTTCACCATCGGCCACGCTACGCATGAGAGCGATGCGCCCGCGCGGGCTGTTGCGCTCGCGTTTTGTCTCGACGTAGGTCGGGCAGGTAGGCAGGCACATACCACAATGCATGCACTGCTGGAGCACGGAGTAGTCGAGAGACTGGAGGAGATTCATGGAGGTGCGGATGATAGTCGGCTGGGAGAAAAGTCATGTCTGACTTGGTCCCAGCTTGCGCAATGCGGCCCGCAGGCCAAAATGCTGGATGCGAACGCTGGTGATCGGCGACATCCACGGCTGCTCCAAGGCCCTGCGCACGTTGCTTGATGCCGTGCAGCCGGGGTCTGATGACGTACTAGTCACTCTGGGGGATTATGTGGACCGAGGTCCGGACTCAAAAGGCGTGCTCAACATGCTGATCGCTCTGGAGAAGCGAACTCAGCTCAAGCCCATCCTGGGCAATCATGAGATCCTTTTCCTTGATGCGCTGAATGGGAGAGTCGATCCCACAGGTTGGCTGCGCGTGGGGGGGGCGGAAACGATTGCATCCTACTCGCCGAGTCATCTTGAGCTGGCCTGGGACAAGGTCAGTCCAGAGCATGTGGAATTTCTCTCCGAACGCTGCCTGAAGTATTACGAGGACGAACATCACATCTATGTTCACGCGAATGCGAACGCCTACTTTCGTCTTAGCGACCAAAGTGATGATTGGCTGTTCTGGACCCGCTTCGAGGATGCCTACCCGCACATCTCAGGCAAGAAGATGATCTGTGGTCACACGGCGCAAAAAGGCGGCCTGCCGAATGTTAAGCCTTTCGCCATCTGCCTAGACACCTGGGTTTACGGTCAAGGCTGGCTGACTTGTTTGGAAGTGGAGACGGGGGATTTGGTGCAGGCAAATCAAGCTGGTGAACTGCGAAGGATCACCCTCAAGGATCTTGAGGAAGCGCCTTCCAATGCCGATACCCTTCAAATCAAAGTGCCTGCTGCGCCGGGGTCTTGACCTGATCAAGGAGCTTGGTGATCACGTCGTCGATTTTGACCTGCTGCGCCTCACCTTCGAAGTTCAGGATGATGCGATGGCGCAGTGCCACATGGGCGAGTGCACGAATGTCATCGGTGCTGACAGCCGTGGCTCCATTGACCGCAGCAAGCACGCGCGCACCCCGGATCAAACTTTGTAGTCCGCGCGGGCTGCTGCCATAAGCGACGAACCTTTGAACTTCAGAGAGCGCACCGGGTTGCTCAGGATGGGTGGCGAGCACGAGTCGGCTGGCATAATGGGCCACAGGATCGGCAACGGGGATCTCAGCCAGCTCTTTTTGCAGGCGGATGAGATCAGCACCGCTTATCATGCTGGAGAGTTTCGGTTCGGAAAAGCCCGTGGTTCGGCGGCTGATCTCCACCAAGGACTCGAGATCGGGGAAAGGCACACGCACTTTGAACATGAACCGGTCCAACTGCGCTTCGGGCAAAGGGTAGGTGCCTTCCATCTCCATCGGGTTCTGGGTGGCGAGCACGAAGAAGGGCTCGGGAAGCGTGTGTCGCTCACCGCCGGTGGTGACGGCACGTTCCTGCATGACTTCGAGCAGCGCAGCCTGGGTCTTCGGTGTGGCACGATTGATCTCATCCACCAGGAGCAGATTCTTGAAAACAGGCCCCTTCTCGAAAAACATCACACGGCGGCCATGCTCGTTCTCGTTCACAATGTGAGTGCCCAGGATATCTGCGGGCATGAGGTCCGGTGTGCATTGCACACGTCCAGGCTCCAGGCCGATCACCTGCGATAGCGTGCGGACTAGGAAGGTCTTTCCCAAGCCAGGCACGCCTTCCAAAAGCACATGCCCTCCGGCAAAGACAGCCACGAGCACATCCGTGAGGAGATGGTCATAGCCCACGATGGCCTTTTGGAGTTCCGATTTGAGCTGGCCGAAGAGTGTACGAAAAGGTGACATGGGGATGCGGGCTGCGGATGGATAGGCGGCTGCCGTGCCGGTGCAAAGGAAAGCACGGAGCGCTTGCCAGTCCACTCTTCCCGATTCACATCCAATCATGAGCACACCTTCCACCACCCACGTCGGTCTCCTTGGTCTTGGCATCATCGGCAGCCGAGTGGCCGAGAACCTCCGCAATGCTGGCCACACCGTTTTTTTCTGGAGTCGGACAGGACGCGCAGTTCCTGGCGCGCTGCCCAGCCCGCGCGCTGTAGCCGAGTCAGCACAGGTGATCCAGATCTTCGTTCGTGATGATGCCGCCCTGCTGGAGGCGATGAATGAAATGCTCCCCGTTCTGAACTCTGGACACGTCATCATGAATCATGCGACGGTGAGCAAACTCGCCACACTGGAGGCTGCGCGGATTTGTGAATCCGCCGGTACTGCTTTTTTAGATGCGCCATTCACCGGCAGTAAGATGGCCGCCCAGAATGGCAAACTTTGCTACTATATCGGTGGCTCCACCGAGGTGCTGGAAAGAGTGCGCGCAGTGCTTGAAGCCAGTTCGGCGAAAATTGTTCACCTAGGTGCCGTTGGAGACGCGATGGTGCTGAAGATCGTCACCAATCTCGTGACCGCCATCACGGTAAAAGCACTGGCCGAAGCAGCCGCTATCACGAAGGGGCAGGGCGTGCCGCTTGAGGCGCTCAAAACAGCTCTCGAATCCAACGCCAACTACAGCATGCTCATCGGCATGAAACTGCCGGCCATCATGAGCGGGGATTTTGAGGCCCACTTTTCCCTGATCAACATGCTCAAGGATGCTGACTTCGCGCGAGCTCTTGCGTCGGGTTCAGACACAAAAACACCCGCGCTGGATTGCACAGCAGAAGCCATGCGCGCGGGTGTGTGTGATGGGCTGGGAGATCTCGATTTCTCAGTAATCGGGAAACTCAGCGAATGAATTCAGACAAAGGCTGCAATTCAGCCGAAATCGGTATCGCAGCACCAGAGATACCGACAAGCTGCGTATTCTCAGTTACCTGAATCTCTTCACTGTTGAAGTGGCGGCTGAGCAGGATGCCTTCGATCTCAAGTTGGCGGCCTTGCTCCACTTCGCGGATTAATTCACTTTCCAAAGCCAGTGCCGGCTGAGCGGCAAGCGCTGTGGGCATGGTCTGAGTCGAGGCAAAAGTTTCCTGAACGACACCCGCTTTGCCAGCACCAGAAATAGCTATGGTTCCCCAAGCAGCCACTGCAGCGACACAGGCCGTCACCATCGCAGCAGTCCACCTTGGCGAGACAAGATTGTCCCAGAAAGTTGTCATGCGCTCCCAAAGAAGGCCACGAGCAGACTGCCGAAGCAATTCAGAGCGCTGACGCTGGTGGAAGCGGGTCACGAAGTCTTCCACAAAATCCTCCCCTGGGGTTTCATACCTTTTCAGTCGAATGATACGCTGCAGGTTATCGAAGTCGCTCATGGGTGTGTAGGTGGTGGTTTGAACGGTAACGGGTAGTTGAAGTAAAATAAGAAGCAGTTATTTGACCAAATCCTCCAGGAGACTTTGCAGCAACCGGTGCGCATAGAACAACCTGGAACGAACCGTGCCTTCTGAGACGCCCAGAATCTTGCTGATCTCAT
>JBIKIA010000350.1:0-5304 GCA_044361885.1 Prosthecobacter sp.
AGGCGCTTGCCATAGCTGCGCGCATCCAGATTCACATCGAGCTGCCATGCGGCGGCTCCGGCGCTGGCGGCATCCAGCAGCATTTCGTCGCCGCTGATATCGCAGATCAGCGTGAGTCGGGAAGGGCCAGCTTTGGTTTCCAAACTAACTTTGCCCGTGGTCTCCGAGGCCGGCGTGAGTGGCAGGGGTTGATTCAGGCCGACATTCTGCACGAGCGTGATTTCGCGTGTGCTGGTGAGTGTTAGTCCCGAAGTCGTAAGGCTCAGTTTGAGGGGTGAGCGGGAGACTGCTGGGCCGTTTTGCGGGAGGTCAAAGCCAAGGTCGAGAGGATGTGCCGCACCGGGCTTGAGCTCAAATTTACCATTCAGCGGCGCGCCGAGAAACTCCGCCTGCCAGGTGCCGCTGAGGTCTTCCTGACTTGTGTTGATGATCTGACCGCCCGCCACGAAGCGCTGCTCCTGATTGAAGAGCGTATCGCTGTTCCAAACGATGGCCGCTGGCTGCAAGGGGGCACGCAGTGTGGTGATGCTGGCACGTTTGCCGGAGATGATGAGCACGGGCAGCCGGGCCACGCTTTCCTCCGCTGGTAGGGATGTGCCAGAACTGCGCACATACTGAATGGTGAGCGTCTGCTTGGCACCCGCCGCCAGGGTGATCTCGGGCTGCAGCTCGCGTGGCTTCCAGCCTCCGGCGATCAAGGGCAGGAGGGTGAAGGACTGGCTCTGCTGGCTTGGATTGATCAACGTGAAACGTGCCTCCAGGGCTGCGCCGTTCTCGCGCCAGTTGGCGTTCGGCGTTTCGATGGACCAGGGGACATTCGCCGTGGCATCGAGCATGGATTGAAACAAGGCGCTGCCGAGCCGCGCGTGCAGGCCGGGGCGGGGGAGGAAGACGCCATCCTGGCTTTCATAAAACAAGCTGCGGTAGGTGGTGATGAAGCGATCAAACTTCTGCGCATCATCACGCGCATCGGAGGGCGGGAGATCCAGCAGGCGGGTAATGTCACCGAGGTCGGCAAAGATCCAGCCTTCCTCATCGGCGAGTTCGCGGAGCGCATCCGAGATCGGGGCTGTGATGCCGAGGGTCGTCTCCGGCTTGGCGCTCATCGGCAACCAAGGCGCGCTGAGGATGACATCAGCCTTCAGTGCCTTGGCGGCCTCCACGGCCTGACGTGTGGCATTGGCAAAAGCCTGGGGCGACATGCCGGACTCCGCCTCCGCCAGCCCGTGGCAGATCAGCACCAGATCCACTGGCGACTGCCTTGCCACCGAGCCGAGTATCGCTGCGGTATCCACGATGCCGCCTTCGGTCGAAAGAGCGCGGATCGTGAGGCTGGGAGCGAGTGCGTCGGCTCCGGCATTTTTCCCTGCTTCATAAATACCGCCCGTGTAGAAAAACTGATTGGCCAGTTCACGGCAGAAATAGGCTGGGAAGGTGGACAGGACGCCCGCATCCGCCACCTCTGTCCAGACTTGCATCTCCCGCTCTCCCACCAGTGCGAGGATATGGAGCGGCTCTCTTTGGGAAAGCTTCCGCCAGGCATTCGGCAGCAGCTTTTGCAGACGCTGCTGGCGTGCTTCGCTCAGCTCGAAGGTGTCGCGTCCCTGCGGCGGCTTGGGTGCTGGCAGTCTTTTTTCCAGTTCGCGTGCCTGCTCCGTCGGCGTCTGGGCGCTCAATGACCATGGGCAGGCGCTGGCAAGCAGGCCTACCGTGAGAAAGCAAAGGGGTTGGAGACGTAGCATCCGTCGTTCATCGCCGTGCCAGACAGTTTTTTCCAGTGCAAAGACGGGCTCACTCCTCCGGCTTGAGCACTCGTGGTGCAGAAGTGAAGTCCGCCGGCAATGGCACGCCGAAGACCTCCGGCTGCTCCAGTTTGCCACGCTCGGCCTTCGGCACGAGGTGGTCAAAGAACGCGTCGAAGCTCAGACTGCATTGCAGGCGGCGCTGGCTGCTGTCGATCTTCGGGTTCAACTCGATGATCGCAGAGTCGAAGGGGGGCTGGGCTTTGAGCAGCTTGGCCTGGGCACGAGTTTCCTCGATGGAAACGGACTTGTCTTTAATGACGGCGATGAGGCGTTCCAAATCTGCACGCGTGATGTCTCCCCACAGTTTCCACCATTGCTCAGGCTTCACGAGCGGTGCCTGCACATTGACCCAGCGCTTCTGCTTCGGCGTCACCTGCTCCCAAAAGCCAACGATGAGGAGAAAGGGCTCCGCGATCTCAAACTGCCGCATCGCATCGCCGAGCCCGACAGGCGTGCCGTGCTTCGCCGCCTTCGGGTTCACCGGCACGCGGCCATGCTTCAAGTTCGCACTGGCGGGGATGTCCCACTTCTGCGTGTAACCCTTCGGTTCATAGCCGTCGAAAAAGGTATCGCGCAGCCACTTCTCAAAGATCAGACCGTGGGACTGGACCTCGCGCGCAACGAGAGATGCCGAACACAACACCAAGCCTGCGATCAGCCAAGTGGCGGCTCGTTTGCAGGCTTTCGTCATTCGGCATTCGCTCATTCGTCATTCCTTTCACAGTCCTTTGACCTTTGTCTTCACGCGCAGCAGGAACATGTCTGCCGTGATGTAGAGGGTGCTTTTGTCTTCGCCACCCCAAGCGCAGTTGGCGGTGGCTTGTCCGGTGAGGATGTTGCCGAGATGCTTGCCGTTCTTGTCGAGGATCAGCACGCCGCCGGGTCCGGTGGTCCAGATGTTGCCGAGGCTGTCCACCTTCATGCCATCGCAGCCGCCTTTGCGCTCGGGGGACTTGAGCTTCTGGGCGTTGAAGATCTCGCGGCCATTGGCTGGCTTCGGCACGATGACGCCATTGATGACTCCAGCAATGCCGCCTTTGCCTTTGCTGCCGAGGTCGTAGGCCATGATGCGGGTGTTGTCCTTGTCCGACACGGCGATGTAGAGCGTCTTTTCATCCGGGCTGAGGGCGATGCCGTTCGGCCACTTGATGTCATCAATCAGCAGCATGGCGGGTGACATGGTGCCCGCGACGGGATGCACCGCATAGATGCCGTGGTAAGGCGCATCCGGCGTGGTGCCTTTCTTCAGGCCGTAAGGCGGATCGGTGAAGAAGACGGTGCCCTTGCTGCTGATGACGAGGTCGTTCGGGCTGTTGAAACGCTTGCCCTCAAATTTGTCGGCGAGGCTGGTGAAAGTGCCGTCCTTCTCGAGCCGCGCGATGCGGCGCTCGCCATGCTGGCAGAGTACGAGTTGGCCGTTGGCATCCACCGCGAGACCGTTGGAGCCCTGGCCGCCTTCGCCAGAAAGGCTGCCGCTGGGCTTCAGCACCACGGAGGCGGCCTTTTCGCCCTCTTTCCAGCCAAAGACCGTGTTCTCCGGCACATCGGAGAAGACGATGCCGCTGTCTTTCCAAACCGGGCCTTCCGACCAGTTGAAGCCGCTCGCGAGCAACTCGATCTTTGCGTCGGAATCGAGCAGCGCATCAAGTGCTGGGTCGAGCTTCTCGATGCTGCCTTTGAACTCGGGCAGGGGATCTGCGGAGAAGGCCAGGGAGGCTGTCAGAAAGACAAGGCAGAGGAGCGGGTTGGTTTTCATGTGGCAGAGAGGCTAGCGAGCCGATTTGTGGCTGGCAAGCCTGCGGAATGATTCTGATGTGAAACGAAGACGTTTCGAGTTTTGGCTTGTGGAGTGAATCAGGGTTGATCCAGACTTCATGAGTCTGAGTCAGGTCAGTTTTGCATTTCTTTCGTCAACCTAGAACCCTCATGAGCACAGCACTTCACTTTGGACGTTTTCTTCCCAAGAATCTTTTCCGCACTTCGGAGGGCGACTTTTTCCTCTCCATCTCCACGCTGGAGGATGTGGCGCAGGCCAAGAAGAATCCATTCCCAACGGCACTGGAGCGCGAGGGGCAGTTTGCCGCTATCAAAGGTATCTTGCGGGGAGATGTGATCCTCGAAGTCTCACTGGTTGAGGCCGTCCCACCCATCACTTCCCAGGTGCTTTCGCGGCTGGTGGAGGAGCGCAGTGGTGTCCGCAGTCAGATCCTCAAGATCGCTCGTGAGGTGAAGGATGAGCTGGTGGGCGCTCCGGTGCCGGTGCCGCCCAAGGAGGTGGCGCTGGAAGTGAAAGCCTCGGGTCCATCTCCCCTGTGCGTGCTCGACATCGGTCATTCGCCCACGGATCAAGGGGCTGAAGGCAAACACGAGGGCACGAAGATCAAGGAATACTCCTTTAATAAAGGCATCGCCGAGCGCGTGGAGCAGCTCGTGAAGAACGCCCGCATCATCACCATCAGCCGCCATCCGGAAGGTCTGACGAACCTGCCTGCCAAGACCAATGCGCTGAATCCGAACTTCGTCATCAGTCTTCATGCCAATGGCGATGACGGCAGCGGAACCGCCCGTGGCACGGAGGTGCTCCACTTTGAAAGCTCAGCGCAGGGGAAGAAGCTGGCTGGCATCCTACAAAAGCATTTCCTGGCAGCGCTGGGTCTTCGGGATCGTGGACTCAAGGCGCGCACAGCGGCGGATCGCGGTGGCTCTCAATTGGTGAACACGCGTGCTCCCATCGTGATCGGCGAGCCTTTCTTCATCACGAACACAGAGGATCTCGCGGTGGCGATGTCCCGCAAGGAGGAGCTGGCTGCCGCTTATGCAGCGGCCATTGATGAATATGCGGCGACTCTTGCCAATCCGGCCCCGAGCGCTGTGACCACACGCGAAGTCCCCAGCCACATCGAGCCCGCGACGACCTTTGCCTTTGAGACGGCAGGTCTGACGAAGGAGGCCTTCCTCTCGCGCAATCGCGACAGCCTCAATGCCCTGATCGCCGCCATCAATGGCAAGCTTTCCGCCAAGTATGGCGCTGGCTTTACAGCTCTGACACGAGCGGATGTCTGCGTGATCACATACATCGAGTGTGGCCTGCGTGGCGGGCTCGTGGACCCAGATCATCGCCACTCTGAGGGTGAGCGCGGGATGCTGCCGCTGCCGAGCAACATCCGTGATTGGAATGGATCAGATGCGCCTGCCTGGGATCGCCCGATGCCTGTGGCGAAGAACCTGGAGCATTTTTATCTCTACCTAGGCCACTTGAAAAACAAGGATGTAAGCGGAGCACCACGTCATCTCTACCGTGACCTCTTCAAGCTCGACCGCATCTCCGGCAATGCCGTGCGTGAGGCCAAGCTTCTTGCTGGCGTGGTCCATGGCTACTTCTACAGCGGGAACTACCGCCCAGGTCCGGTGCCTTTTGACCGCCTCATCCGTGGTTACCAGAATGACACCCGGCTTTCCACGATGATGAGTGGCACGACTTATGTTCATGCCGGCACTT
>JBIKIA010000351.1:0-5297 GCA_044361885.1 Prosthecobacter sp.
GTGGTTCAAAGCGATGCAGCAAGCGTGGAGCCAGCGCGTTAGCTTGGACATCGAAGCGCAGGTGATGCAACCCGACCACTGAACTTATGAAACCGATCCTCCTCACCTTCACAGCTCTGCTGCTGGCTCCATTGAACGCACTTCATGCAGAAGCACCCGATCCAGGGAAATACTCCGCCGAGCAGTTCGAAGTCAAAGCGACGCGCGGCAACAAAGCAGCGATGCGAGATGGCGTGCGGCTTTCCGTAGATGTGTTTCAGCCGAAAGCCGACGGGCGGTTCCCTGCGATCCTGATCATCACGCCTTACGGCAACAATCCGGGTTATCAAAAGCGCGGCACCTGGTTCGCACAGCGTGGTTATGTGGTCGCGGTGGCGGACTCGCGTGGTCGCTTTGATTCGGAAGGCGAGTGGGATCCCTTTGATCCGAAACACAAGACGGATGGCTACGACCTCGTCGAGTGGCTGGCGAAACAGCCGTGGTGCGATGGCAAGGTGGGCATGATGGGCCTTTCCTACATGGGTTGGACGCAGTGGTGGACGGCCACGCAGGCGCCGCCGTCGCTGAAGTGCATCGTGCCCGAGGTCGCTCCGCCCGATCAGTTCTACAACCTGCCTTACCAAAACGGCGTGCTCCAGGGCGTGATGCTGGACTGGGCCGGAGCCATGGCCGGACGTGTGGGTCAAATCATCGGCCCCGGTCCCTATGGTGGCTTCGCGTCCAGCGAGCGGCGACTCAGCGATTACATGCAGTTGCCCTACCTCAAGCTGAACGAGATTCGCGGCGCGCTCGATGCGCCGTGGTTCGAGAAGTGGATTCGCGGCAACACGGCAAGCGATCCGTATTGGCGCGGCATCGCTTATCAAACTCCGCAGAGCTACGCAAAGGTCGCGGTGCCATCGCTCGCGGTGAGCGGCTGGTTCGATGGAGACGCCAACGGCTCGCCGATGAACTACCTCGCGATGAAAAAATACGGTGCGACTCCCGACGCACGTCGTCCCCGGCTCGTGATTGGCCCGTGGCCGCACATCTTCAATCAGAACCGCAAAGTGGGCGCGTTCGATTACGGCGCTGATGCAGTGATCAATTGGGATGGCTATGTGTGCCGCTGGTTCGACCATTGGCTCAAGGGCATCGACAACGGCGTGATGAACGACGCGCCGGTGCATGTCTTCGTGATGGGCCGGAACAAGTGGTCTGCCGAGCAGGACTGGCCGCTGCCGCAGACGCGCTGGACGAAGTATTATCTCCACAGCAAAGGCCACGCGAACACAACAAGCGGCGACGGCGTGCTGAGCACCACGCCACCCGCGTCGGGCGATGACACGTCTGACTCGTATGTCTATGATCCCGCCAAGCCGACGCTCTCGGACTTCACCAGCGGCCATATCGAGGACGGAGCCGTGGACACGCGTAAATCGGCCAGCGGCTCTGATGTTCTCGTCTATACCACGCCGCTGCTCGATGAAGAGGTCGAAGTCACCGGTCCGATTACTGCCAAGCTCTACGCCGCCACCTCTGCCCGCGACACTGACTGGATGGTCCGTCTCATCGACGTGCAGCCCGACGGATTCTCCGCCATGCTCTGCGAGGGCCTCATGCGCGCGCGCCATCGCGATCCCGATCACGCCGGCACCTTCAACCCCGACAAGCTCAGCCTCATTGAGCCCAACCAAGTGTATGAATACACCATCGAATTTTGGCGGGCCACGGCCAACGCCTTCGCGAAGGGCCACCGCATCCGCGTCGAGATCTCCAGCAGCTACTTCCCCCTCTACCTGCGCAATCTCAACACCGGCGCAGACAACATCGGCCTCGAAACCACCAGTGTTGTCGCCACGCAGAAGGTGATGCACACGACCGAGCAGGCTTCCCACATCGTGCTGCCAGTCATTCCGCGCAAACAACCATGAAAGCACTACTATGCCTCGCCCTCATCGCCAGCAGTGCAGGGGCTGCCGAACCCGCAGACATCATCTTCAAATCCACGCTCGACGGCACCGAACAGCGCTACGTTGAGCTAGTTCCGACTGATTCGGCTCCAAGGGCAGGTCGCGATGTCGTCATCGCACTTCACGGCCACGGATCAGACCGCTGGCAGTTCATCAAGGCTGACCGGGGTGAATGCAAGGGTCTGCGTGATGTCGCCGCGAAACATGGTTTGATCGTCGTTTCGCCCGACTATCGCGCCAAGACATCGTGGATGGGACCAAAGGCCGAGGCGGATGTCGTGCAGATCATCGCGGAGATGAAGCGACGCCATCAAGTGGGCCGCGTGTTCATCGCGGGAGGTTCCATGGGAGGCACATCCGCTCTGATCTTCGCAGCGCTGCATCCTGAGCTGATCGCTGGCGTGTGCAGCCTGAACGGAACGGCGAACATGGTCGAGTATGCCAAGTTCCAAGACGCGATCATCGCCTCGTATGGCGGCACGAAGGACCAAGTGCCCGATGAATACAAAAAGCGTAGTACCGAGCTGTGGCCGGATCGTTTCGTGATGCCTGTGGCCGTCACGACAGGCGGCAAAGATGAGTCAGTGCCACCCCAGAGCATGCTGCGACTCGTCGAGAAACTCAAACAGGCGAAACGCAAGGTGTTGAGTATTCATCGCGAGGCAGGCGGCCATTCCACCAACTACGAGGACACATGCGCTGCGATGGAGTTCATGCTGCGTGAGGCGGTGAGCACGAGCGCCTTGCACGAGTCGGCGAAAACGCTGAGGGCACAGTTGGCCAAGCTGACACCAGCTCATTCCGATCTGCTGGCCGATGCCGAGGTGTTTCACAAAGGCAGTGAATGGGCGTTGCGCTATGAATCCGCGTTCACCGCCAAAGATGTCGCCACGATTGAGAAGGCACTCGCTCGCGGCACCGAGCGCGTCACGGCTTTGGCGGCGAATGAACCGCCATGGACCACGAAGAAAGGCAAAGTCGTGCGCGGCTTTGTTTCCGCCGTCGATGGATCGACACAGCCCTACGGCGTCATCATCCCGAAGAACTACGATGGCACGAAGCCCATGCGACTCGATGTCGTGTTGCACGGCAGCTCGAAGCCCGTCGGCATGAGCGAGCTGAAGTTCATGTCACGCTTCGATGAAGGCGATGCCGACAAACCCGGCCCTGATACGGATTTCATCGAGCTACATCCGCTCGGTCGTGTGGAGAACTGCTACCGCTGGGTGGGCGAGACGGATGTGCTCGAGGCCATCGAGGCCGTGTGCCGGAACTACAAGATCGACCGTGACCGCATCGTGCTGCGCGGCATGAGCATGGGAGCATCAGGCACCTGGCATCTCGGCTTGAAGCATCCGGACCGCTTCGTCGCCATCGGACCGTATTGCGGCTATGTGGACACGCATCGCTTCTCCGAGACGCCGATTCCCGGCTTCATCGAAGTGGGTCCGCTGCCGCTGCATCAGGAGGTCGGCTTGCACATGCTTGACTCCGTGGACTACGCCGCAAACGCGGGTGTCGTGCCTGCCATCGCGGCCATTGGCGAAAAGGACACATTTTTCCAGGCGCACGTCATCATGGGCGAAGCCTTCGCCAAAGAAGGCATTCCATTTACGAATCTCATCTCTCCCGGCACCGGGCACGTCATTGATCCCAAGACTCATGCCGAGCAGATGCGCCGCATCGGCGAACACGTCGCCAAAGGTCTCGATCACGACCCGAAGCAGCTTCGTTTCGTCACCTGGACGCTGAAATACAACCGTTGTCACTGGTTCGAACTGCTAAGCCTCGGCAAGCACTACGAACGCGCCGAGTTCCGCGCCAACGTGACTGATGATGGCCTCGAAGTCAGCGAGGTGAGCAACATCACCCGCTTCGCCATCCATCGCCCGGTCGCCAAGATGCACATCGCCGGTATCGAGATCGCGTTACCGCCGCACAAAGCCGATGACGTGCTCGTTTTCAGCAAAAGAGGCGATTCGTGGCAATGCGACGGCCCGCGCAGCCAAATCACCCTCACCGGCAAACGCCCCGGCCTTCAGGGGCCGATTGATGATGCCTTTGCCACGCCCTTCCTCTGCGTGCGCGGCACCGGCAAGCCTTGGAACGCCGAAGTGAACACCTGGGCCGCAGCCAGCCTGCGCCGCTTCGAATACGAGTGGGCGCGCTACATGCGCGGCGAGCTGCCCGTGAAGAACGACACCGAAGTCACCGAGGCCGATGTGCGCGACAAGCACCTCATCCTCTTCGGCGATCCCGGCAGCAACTCATGGATCGCCAAAGCGCTGTCAAATCTTCCAGTGACTTGGACTCGTGATGAAGTTCGCCTCGGCAGCGTCACGCAGTCCGCCAAAGATCACGTCCCCGTCTTCATCTGCGCCGGTCCACTCGCCGCAGATCGCTACAGCGTCATCAACAGCGGTCACACTTTCCACGAAAAGGAGTTTGCCGCCTACAACTACTTGTTGTTCCCACGCCTCGGCGACTGGGCGGTGATGAAGATCGATGCCGAAGAACCGGTAGCGGTTGGATATTTTGATGAGGAGTGGCGACAGTAGCATAGCCTTTCTAGGCTGTGTCCGAGTGTCTCTGTGCATCGCGAAACTGAGGAACGTTCGACACAGGCTAGAAAGCCTATGCTACGACTACCACTCGTCGCCTTCGAGCATTGGCGGATCTTCGCGAAGGACGGAACTCGCCGGGCCAAGGCAATCCTCGGCAATGCCAACAGTCGTTTGATCCGCCCCCATCCTGGCCTTTGTCGGATTGTTGGCGATGTAGCGCACGATGCGCTCGAAGTGAGCCGGATTGCGAACGATGCGATCAAAGCTCTCCTGCTGCCACAGCGCACCCGCGCGGCCAAGATAGCCATTGGTCTCGCGTGCCGTGAATCCCTTCCAAGACTGCGTGATCTTGTCGAGTGACCAACCAGGCATCGGCGTGACGAGCAGATGCACATGATTTGGCATCACAACGAATGCGTGCATGAAATGGCGTTGGCCTTCGAAGAACGCGAGCGCGTCCGACATAATCTGCCGCACGACAGCATCGCGAAGAACGCAGGATCCGTGACATTCGTCCGCAGTGCGCTTGGCCTGAATCCACTGGCCGCGCTGAAACGCCTCCCATTCGCAGGAGAGCGTTGCCGGGATCACTCCATGCTGCTGAATGGCCGCTTCGACGCGCTCGTTCCATTCCGAAGCTTCACGCTTCATCTGTTCCCAGACGGCGGCTGGAATGGAGTCGATCTGGCGAAAGGTCACGAAGTAGGTCGCTCCTTCCTGACGCCAGTGCGGCAGGTTGCGCGTGGTGATGTGCAGAGCTTTGCGTTTGTCAAAGTAGCCG
>JBIKIA010000625.1:0-3084 GCA_044361885.1 Prosthecobacter sp.
TCTACAAGGACCCGACACGCGAACTGAGCGACACGGATGAACCCCAGGTCAGCTTCACCGCTGAAATGTTCCCAGGCATCGCGCCATGATCGAAGGCTGGTGGCCCACTCACAGCCTGAGCCTGGCATCCTGCCTGGGAGCCCTGGGGTTTCCGATCCGCACGGATGTTGTGCTTGATGAGCGCAGTGGCGATGAAGTGACCACGTTTTATGTCGGCCTTCAGTCGCTCTGGAACGCCATGACCACGGATGGTCTGAACAACGACTGGCATTCGGGCAGCCTGGAGCAGGCAGATCCTCTGCATCCTTTTCTGTGCGGTCTGCGCGCCTGTCACAATGCGAACATGATCGCATCTTCGTTGCGCAACGAAGATCGCATCCGGCTCACGTTGGTGGGTGATGACCACGCCACGATCTACACGGACGGCGATGAACTGCCGAGCCTGCGTAAGGCAGATGAGCTGATCGAAACCACCGATGCTGGGCTGGTTGCCGCGCTGGGTGTGATTGGTATCCCCATGATCGAGCATGAGAACGGACTGTTCCGACTGCCACGCTTCGGGCATTCGGTGAAGGCTCCGAGCGGTGAATGGATGCGGCATGATGCTCAAGCCCTCATCGAGCAGCTTCGTGAGGGTCGCCTGGAACAGACCCAGCACCCGCTGGTCAGCGCCTACAATGCCCGATCTGTGCATGATCAGATCCGCCGGCATCTCCAAGCCACGGGCCGTCGCGTGCTGCTGCGCAAGCCTCGCTCACTGCGCTCCGCTTTTGTTTCTGAGCAGGCGAGCGATGACATGCTCGACCGGGTGCAGCGCCATTTCCGAATCGCATGAAAACTCATCCATCCAAACTTCGGCTCGATCCCGAACCGACCAAGAAGCCATCACGAAAGGTCCACCAGGACACTGTGCCCGAGGCAGTTCTCAACGCAGCTCAAACGGAACGTGAAAACGCCTTTGATGCCGAGCACACATGGCCTGTCTGGAACGAGCAGAAGCACTGCTTCCAGCCAGTGTCGCTTCATGGCTACAGTTCAGGACGCGAGGCCTTGTTCTACAAGCTGCGTGCTGCCGATGGGGCGCTGCCGTTGTCCAAGACCTTGGAGCAGCTCACCACTTTCCTGGCGGACGCGATCAAGATCCTTTGGTTGTGCAGCCACGAGCCTGCCGACTGGCGGATGGTGCGTGCTGATCTGCCTCTGTTCCTGGAAACCATCGAAGCCTGGGGCGATGTGAACGTGCCACGGGCAAAGCACGTCGCTGCCGTAAATCTCGCCCTCCAGATTTTCAATGAGGCGGGCATCAACAAGGCCGTGCCCGAACCTTCCGAGCGAGGCGACCTGGGAAACTAGCCCTGCCCGTGTCGGAGGCGCAATATGTGGCAGTGATTGCGCGCGGCACGGGCTGGACCGAAGACTACATCCGTTGGCAACTGCCGCTCTCCCGAGGGCGTGCTTACGTCCATGCGTTAAGGCTCATGGAAGGTGAGTCGATGATGTGGCCGGACCGCAGGTTGTCGGAAACTGGACGATGGTGGTCGCGAGTGCGCCATCGGTTCCATTGACATCCAGCGCCGTCTGCAATGGCAGCACCAAAAGTCGAACTTGGCTGGGATAACACGGACTTGCAGGCCGGGGCTGCGAAAGCTCAGGGCATTCTGTCAGGCTTTGCCAGTCGTGCCCGCAGCACTCTGGGCAAGGCGATGAGCGCTGATGTGGTGGGCGGCTTCGGTCAACTCGCCACGGCCGTCGGTTCCCTGGCAGGACTCAAGTCGGTCATCGACAACTTTGACCGACTCAGTGATCTCTCCGTCCAGCTCGACACCAGCGTCGAAAGTCTCCAGCGCTTGGGTGCCATGGCCAAGCTCTCTGGCAGCGATGTGGAAACACTCGTCGGTGGGGTTTCAAAACTCACCCGATCATTGGCGGATGCGGAGAACAGTGAGAAGACCGCTGAGTCCCTGAAACAACTTGGGGTGAGCGCTTCCAAGCTGCGTTCCATGTCGCTGGAGGAGCAGATCATGGCACTTTCCGAAGCGTTTGTCAGCGCACGCGGACGTGGCGAAGGTTTCGCGGAGGTGTTCGATCTCATGGGCCGCAACGGTGCCGAATTGATCCCACTACTCATGCAGGGTCGTGAAGAATTGCAGGCACTCGCCGACACTCCAGTGCTGAGTGAAGAACAGGTCCAACGCCTGGCCGACTTCAACGATCAGCTTGATAGCGGCATTCTGAAGCTGAAGGCATGGACCGCCGAATCACTCCTGGGTCTTGCTGACTTCGCGGCAGTATCTGGCCTGGCTCTCTTCGGTGGCTTGGACGGCAGCTTCACCGAGCGCGTGGAACAGGCGGCCACTGCACTTGCTCAATCGAAACTCGAATCCGAAGAAGCGGCTGCCGCTCAGGAAAAGCAACGTGAGGCCGCGCGAGAAGCCGCCGACTGGGCCAAGAAGATTGCCGCTGCTCAGAAAGAGGCGGCGGCAAGCATCGAGAAAGGTCAGAAGGAACTCGAAGCCCAGGAAAAGCGCATGCAGGGCATTCGTGAGCAGATCAACCAGACCAAAGATGGGAATCTGAAACAACAACTCACGCCCGACGAGAACCTCGAACTCGCCAAAGGCAACGTAGCCGAGATCGAGGCGAAGATGAAGGCGGCTCGCGACAAAGCCTACATGGAAGGCAAGGGCGGCCAGGACACTCAGGAGGTTCTGCAACTCGAACTTCAGCGGCAGAAGTTGCTCGGTGACGTCCTCACGCTCGAACAACAGATCAGCGCGGAAAAGGACCGCCAGCAACAGGCCGAAGCTGAAAAGACGGCACAGCAAAGCCAGGCTCGTTCAGGCATGGCCAACGATCTCCAGGTGCTGGAGTTGCGTGCCCGTGGGCGCAACAAGGAGGCAGATGCTTTGGAGCGTCAGGCTCGCATCCAGCAGGAGGCACGGCGCATCGCGGAAGAGACGGGTCTTTCTCAGCAGGAAGCTCTCCGCATCGCCCAAACCAAGAGTGCTCTGGAAGAACGTGCGGCCAACCGGCAGGATGGAGGTCGCCAACGCATTCAGGGATATTCGGCGATGAGCCAAGGCA
>JBIKIA010000352.1:0-5290 GCA_044361885.1 Prosthecobacter sp.
CATCAGCTCTGCACTTTGGCGAGAAACAAATCCCAGTCACCAACCTTGTGCATATTGCGGATCAGCACGGTCACTGGCAGCTCACGCGGCATCACCGGCTGACGCAGCAGTTTCAAACCGGCCTCTTCAGGCAACAGAGAGCCTTTTCGACTATTGATGCGCTTGTCAGCAAGCACACAGTTTTCCCAAGAGGTGGGACCACCACGCGATAGTGGCACGATGTGATCAATGTTGCCTTCCTGAGGTCGCAGTTTACGCCCGGTGTACTGGCAGGTACCACCATCACGCTCCCAGATGCCACGCGCACCGAACTTTGGCCGCTTCTTTGGCACCTTGTCGAACCGGGCCAGCACGAGCACCGTTGGTACACGGACGGGGCCCCTGACAGTGCCGATACTGTTGTCGCATTCACGGACCGGAAGCATCAGCCACTCAGCCCATTTCACCGGGCGGATATGCCCGTCCGCACCGATGTCCAGCGCAGTAGTCACCCCACTCGCGATCATGCTGAAAGCCTCCAACGGAGTTTTTACACCGATGGCCTGCCAGTTGCGGTTCAATACCAGAACCGTCGATTTGCTCAAAACGTCGCTCATGATTTATGATGGGTCTAAAAGGTTCATCACATCACGAGCGACCCGGAACAGCTGTGTTCGTTCAGTTGCAATTATATCAAACACAGAATGGATGGACACCATCCTTCGAATCTCTCAGTCCTCCGCCTTCTCCCCAGCCGGGCACATCTTGACGATGCGTGGGCTGAACTGGCCGAGAACCTCGACAAGATCCTGCTGGGCTTCCATGACGCTGTGGATGTCTTTATAGACACCGGGCACTTCATCGAGACCAGCGCTGAGCAGTTCGACACCGGCGGCGGCGAGCTGTTTGCGCACACCGCTCCAGGTGAAGCTCTGCAAGGCTTTGGTTCGGCTCATGACCCGTCCGGCACCATGGGAGGCGCTGCTCAGGGACTCGGGCTTGCCTTTGCCTCGCACGACGAATCCCGGCGTTGCCATGGAGCCAGGGATGACACCCAGCACTCCGGCACCCGCAGGTGTGGCCCCTTTGCGATGCACCACGACCTCGCGCTCCTGGCCATCGACGACATGCGTCTCCTTCCAGGCGAAGTTGTGATGGTTCTCGATGTCGAGGATGACATGGGCACCGACTTTCTTGGCGATGTGCTTGTGGATCAAAGCATGGTTAGCGGCGGCGTAACGACCCATGAGGTTCATGGCGGCCCAGTATTCCTGGCCTGCTTCTTCCTCAAAGGTGAGCCACGCGAGGTGCTTCATCTCCTTCGGCAGATCGTAGCGACGATCCATGGCGATGCGGCTGTAGTGCTGACAAACCTGCGCTCCCGTGCCACGCGAACCGCTGTGACTCAGCAAGGCAAGGTATTCGCCAGGCGGGATGTCAAAGCCGGATTCCTTCAGCGCTTCAGCCTGATCGGCATTCACGTCAAAGGCGCCGAACTCGACGAAGTGGTTCCCCGAGCCGCTCGTGCCGAGCTGAGCCCAGGCCTTGTCTTTGAAGCGTCGCGTGATGGGTGAGACATTCCAGTCCTCGTCCAGGACATCGTGGTGTCGCTTGTCTTTGAAAGCGCCGCCCATGCCGAAGTTCGTTTCGTGTTCGAGGATGTTTGCCAGTCGATCTTTCTGACCAGGGATGATGTTGGCTTTGCGATCATAAACGCTTAGCCTCATGCGACACGCGATGTCCACGCCGACCGCATACGGGATCACGCAATCTTCTGTCGCGAGCACACCACCGATGGGCAGTCCGTAGCCCAGATGAGCATCCGGCATCAACGCTCCCGCCACTGCGACCGGCAGCGCACAGGCATTCGCCATCTGCTGCACAGCCCCAGCTTCGAGGCCCGAGCCCCACTGCTGCCAGGGCGCGAGCGCATCGCGCTGCTTGTAAGCTGGCGCATAGAGATCGCGGGCAAAAGCCTCGCGCAATGGATCGCCAAGAAACGCGACCGGATCAGCCACGATGGCGCTGATTTCCTCCTCCAGCCGGGAGGTATCGCCGCCCTTGCGAACATAACTGGCGATGAAGGCCATGCCGGAGCGCAGAGCCTTGCCTTCGGGAACGCCGAGGCGGGTGAGTGATTGGGGGTTCATCGGGAAGGGAGCGGTTGGAGTGATGGAGAAGTGGATGGGTGGAAATGGGCATGAGAGCCCTGGCAGTGTTCTCCGCACTGAACTGGAATGCGTTGGATCATGGGCTGGCGGCTAGTCTTGAGTTTTCGTCCACGCGATGTCATAACTGGTAATGAATATTTTCAGTCTGGCGCTCGGCATGATCTACTTGGTGGGCGCTATTTTTTGTGTGGTATCCTTGGTTGCTTCCCTATTTACAAGGCGCTGGAAGAGCACGAGTATTCTTTGGGGGCTTTACTTGGGTTCTATTGGCCTCATTGCCTTTTTAACGTGGCTCAACGATCCTTATGCGAGAAGCCCGGTGGGACCTGCTGAAGTAGTTGGCACCTACAAATTATCGTCCAAAGGGGCCGAGCGGCTGAGTGCCACTGGTTACGATGTACTGACGGGAACATTCACTCTCAATCAAGATGGTACCTGCTCAGCAAATCAGCTTCCAGCATGCTGCATACATGGCAATGACGAGAGTGTTTACCGGTTCAGTGGTGGCTATTATTCATTCTCAGGCTCGTGGACAATTGAGCGGTCGTCTGACGTCTATGTTGTGAAAATCGAATGGAAGAAGCTTGAGGCTTCAGGCGGCGGTGGAAGGAGCGATCTGCCTTCGGATGTCAGCATTCATATCTTCAATGACAAACCACGCTCGCTGGCATTTTCGACCTTCAATGGTGACTTTGATGACATCGTGTTTGAGCGGGTATCGAATCTGTAGGCTCTAAGGCTGGATAAATCGCCCGTGAAGGATCTGCCGCCTCGATTTCTGGATGTAAGCCAGACGTGATACTTTTTCACCAACGGACGGGAAAGTGGTCGATCCACAGGGACATGCACCCTGCTATGCCGGTTAAAAGCCGGCTGCTTCGCTGTCTAAGCTTTGGACCGAAATGGTGCTCATGGCAGGAGTCGCACCTGCACTGGCGACGCTCTCGACGTCGTGCCTCTGCTGTTGGGCTACATGAGCGTGTAAATTGGCAACCCTGGCGGGATTCGAACCCGCAATAACCCGATAGAAAGTCGGGTGCCTTGGCCAGTTAGACGACAGGGTCTTTGGAAATGGCGGAACGTAGAGGACATGCTCCTCATCCCGCAGATGCAGGACGATCTCGTTAGCAACGAGTCCCGGCACGCTGGTCCGGTTGACGTTCCATGTTGGATTGGCACTCCCGGAAGGACTTTCGCCTCCAGCCTCCGCGTTCGAAGCGCGGCGCTCTATACTTTGAGCTACGGGAGCTAGGATGCGAAGAGAGGAGGGCAAAGAGCGAAGAGTCTGAATGCTAGCTCTTTGCCCTTCGCTCTTCGCGATGACTGGTGCCTGCGGTGGGATTCGCACCCACGCTGGGCCGATTTTGAAGCGGCTGTCTCTGCTGTTGGACTACACAGGCTTTGAAAATGAGTGCTCCCGGTGAAAGTCGCACTAACACTGACGCCGGGTTTAAAGCGGCGGCCTCTGCTTTGGGCTACGGGAGCAAGAAAGCGAAGAGCATAGGGCAGAGGGCGTAGAGTCTGACTCTCTGTACTTCGCCCTCTGCTCTATGCGATGAATCGGTGCCCATGGCAGGATTTGCACCCGCACTCGACCGTCTCTGAAACGGGTGTCTCTGCTGTTGGACTACATGGGCCTTTAAAAATGGCAGCCTCGGGTGGATTCGCACCACCAACCCTGCGCTTCAAAGGCGCATGCTCTGCTGGTTGAGCTACGAGGCTATGTTGAAATGGTCGGTCCGGCTGGATTCGCACCAGCATCTTCCGGATTATGAGCCCGACGCTCTGACTGTTAAGCTACAGACCAAAATGGTCGGATACCCCGGTGCTGCCCCGGGCCTGTCTTGGTCCCAAACCAAGCGAGTTCGCTGGCTCTCTCGTATCCGATGAAACTGGACGTGCGCCCCAGACTTGCACTGGGTAAAGTGGACTTGCGAACCACTGGCTCGACGACTTCGCCATGCGCACGAAAATGTTTATGGTTCCCACAGCCGGATTCGCACCGGCACTGCCTCATTCACAACGAGGAATGCTACTGTTACAACATGCAGGGTCTTTGAAATGGTGCTCCCGCGAGGATTTGCACCTCGATCCTCCACTTCCGCAAAGTGACGAGCATGTTCTCTTACACTTCGGGAGCTTGTTGAAAGGGTGCGGCATGTCGGTGCTGCCCCGACGCGCTCTGTTTGGAAGACAGACATGCTTGCTGTTACATCAATGCCGCGAAACTGGCCGCTGGAGTTGGTAGCGCGCCAACCTCTGCGGATTTTCGGGCCGCCGCTCATCTGTCTGAGCCATCCAGCGTCTGAAAGAATGTGGCTGCGGCTTTAGCCGCATCTGATTCGGCTAAAGCCGAAACTACTTTGGAAAATGGTCCCTCGGCGTGGTGACGCTCCACGGCCTCTCGCTTATCGGGCGAGTGCTCTGCTGTTGAGCTACAGAGGGTTGAAATTGGCGGAGCACCAGAGAATCGCACTCTGGACGCTTTTTAGGGCGCAGCGGTTTTCAGGACCGTTTCCTCGTCTATGCCGGACGTGCTCCGTCTTTGAAAAATGGAACCCACACCAGGACTCGAACCTGGAACCTCCACCGTTAGAAGCGGCGCGTGCAGACTCTCCGTTACACCTTGTGGGCTTTTGAAAACTGGTGGACTCGGACGGTAACGCTCCGTCGCCTGCTGTGTGCAAAACAGCCGTGCTGCCTTCTATCAGTACGAGCCCTTTGAAACTGGCGGTCCGTGCGGGCTTTGCTCCCGCGACCTTCCGCTCGACAAGCGGTTGCTCTGACTGACTGAGCTAACGGACCTCTGAGCCTGATGCGGCGTCACGGTAATGCTCCGTGCTGGTTCCGAAGAGCACTGGGGTTACAGCCCAGGTCGCCTCTTTAGCGATCTACCGCCGCGTGAATGGATGCAGGGATGGGAGTCGCACCCACCGAGCCCGGCTTATGAGACTGGGCAGAGCACTGGCTCTCCCTGCGTTTGGGAAATGAAGCCATGGAGCGCGTGTGATGACACGACCTACTCCGCCTAAGCGGTGTTTTCGCAAATAGAGCGTCCTTTGACAGACGGGTTCATGAAGTTCGTTGAGAAGGTGCCATGTTCAACAAAACAACCCGGAGTCTGGAACTCGCCCTGCGTG
>JBIKIA010000092.1:0-12038 GCA_044361885.1 Prosthecobacter sp.
TCCATGCGGATCACCTTGTTGATATCCGTGGATGCTGCGTCGGGATGAGGGATGGAACCCGCATCCAGAAGCGTGACCTGCCAGCCTCGGGTGCGTAGTTCGAGTGCTGAACTGAGGCCGAAGATGCCGCCGCCGAGGATCAAAGCTGTTGAATTCATGAAGTCATCTTCATACGAGTGATGGGTGGTCATTTCGAGGTGGATTGAATCCTTGTGCTTGTGGCTGAATTCTCAGCATAGTGCATCACCATGAAACTCGGATTCGTCACTGCCATCCTCCCGGAACTCTCGTTTGAGAATGTCCTCTCTTTCGCCCGCCACGAAAACTTCACTACGATTGAGGTCATGTGCTGGCCGGTCGGCAAAGCAGAGCGTAAGTATGCAGGCGTCACGCATATCGATGTCACCTCGATGACGAAGACGATGGCGCAGGACATCCTGGCCCGCTGTCAGGATCAGGGCGTGGAGATCAGCGCTCTCGGCTACTACCCGAACATGCTCGATCCTGATGCCGAGACCTCGCGTGTCGCCGTAGCGCATTTCAAAAAGGTCATCGCCGCAGCGCCGAAGCTTGGTTTGAAAAACGTGAATGGCTTCGTTGGTCGTGACTGGACAAAGACCGTCGATGACAACTGGCCGCGCTTTCTGAAAATTTGGAAGCCCATCATCGCCTTCGCCGAGGATCATGGCGTGAAGATCGGCATCGAGAACTGCCCCATGTCCTTCACCAGTGATGAGTGGCCCGGTGGCAAAAACCTCATGACCACGCCCGCCATCTGGCGTCGTGCCTTTAGTGATATCAGCTCACCGAACTTCGGTCTGAACTACGACCCGAGTCACTTCATCCTGCAAGGCATGGACCCGCTGAGTCCTCTGGCGGAGTTCAAATCCAAGCTTTTCCACATCCACGCCAAGGACGTGAAGATCGACCACGCCGCGCTGAACGAAGTCGGCCGATTCGACTTCCCGCTGAAGTGGCACCAGCCCCGCATCCCCGGCTATGGCGACATCGACTGGGCGAAGTTCATGGGCGAACTCATGCGCATCGGCTACGACGGTCCGCTATGCATCGAGGTCGAGGACGACACCTTCGGTAAAACCCTCGAAGGCCGCATGAAGGCGCTGAAGGTCGCCCGCAATGTCCTTGCGCCGTTCTTTGGATAAAAGCGAAGTTACCGTAACCGTCTGCTTGTGATTGTTATCCCGCCTGATCTGCGTTTAGGATCGCCTCTCAAAACCAACCCGACCTGCCATGAAAAAACTCCGCCTTTGTTTCGCTGCAATCGCCCTGTCCACCGCCGCTCAAGCTGAGCAGGTGTGGATCGAAGCCGAATCCTTCACCACGCCCGGTGGCTGGGTGATGGATACTCAGTTCATCGACATCATGGGCTCCCCCTACCTCATGGCGCACGGCATGGGGAAAGTCGTCAAAGATGCGGAGACCGAAGTCAGTGCACCCGCAGGCAGCTACAGCGTCTGGGTTCGCACGAAAAACTGGGTGGCTCCCTTTGGCGTCACGGCTGAGGCTCCGGGGAAATTCCAGGTCAGCGTGAATGGAACGAAGCTGGAGAAGGTGCTCGGCACCGAGGGAAAAGACTGGGTTTGGGAGAAGGCGGGCTCCGCGAAGGTGGACGGCAAAGCCAAGATCGCGCTGTATGACCTGACTGGCTTCGATGGTCGCGTGGACGCGATTTTGCTCAGCAGTGACGAGGACTTCACCCCTCCCGCTGATCTCGCAGCGACGAATCAACTGCGCCGCAAGCTGCTGGGTCTTCCCGCGAAGGCTCCCGAGACTCAGGAATACGATCTCGTGGTCGTGGGTGGTGGCTACTCCGGCATGGGCGCAGCGCTCTCGGGGGCTCGTCAGGCTTTGAAAGTAGCCTTCATTCAGAACCGCCCCGTGCTCGGCGGCAATGGCAGCAGCGAGATCCAAGTGTGGGCCATGGGCGGCACGCGTCGCGGCCTGTATCCGCATCTCGGCGAGATCGTGGAGGAGTTCGCGGATCGTGCCAGCAACAGCCCGGCGGCTGATCCGGCGGAGTACAACGACAAGCTCAAGGAAGACACGGTAAAGGCGGAGAAAAGCATCGACCTCTTCCTGAACACCCATGTCTATGGCGTGGAGATGACGAAGGATGACAAGAACATCCGCAGCGTGATCGGTCTGGATGCAAAGACGGGCAAGGAAACCCGTTTCGTGGGCAAACTCTTTGTCGATTGCACAGGCCACGGCAGTGTCGGCGCGCTAGCTGGTGCACAGTTCATGATGGAAGAAAAAGGCCGCATGGGCATGAGCAACATGTGGGTACTCAAAAAGCATGTCAAAGCCGTCACCTGGCCCACCACGCCCTGGGCACTGCAAATGGAGATGGGTGACTTCCCCGAGCCGCGTGCGCTGGAGCCAGTGGGCATCAAAAATAAAGCCAACCTGAGTGGCTATGACCTCGGCTACACCCCCACGCCGAACATGGAGGAGTATCTCCACGGCGAGTGGTTCTGGGAAAGCGGCTTCGACAAACATCCGCTCAACGATCTGGAACTCATCCGCGACCACAACTTCCGCGCTGTCTATGGAGCTGTCTCCACGCTGAAAACCAAGGGCGGCGAGAAATACGCACCCTATGACATGCAGTGGCTGGCCTACATCGGCGGACCACGCGAGAGCCGCCGCATCGTCGGCGACTTGATCCTGAATGGACAAGACATGGTCAAAGGCATCATCCACCCCGATGGCTGCGTGCCCACGACGTGGGACCAGGATCTGCATTACCCAAAAGAGCAGTACGCCGTGAAGTTCTCTGACAATCCCTTCATCAGTCGCGCACAATTCGGCAAGCACACCGACCGCAAAAACGGCTACCCTGTGCCCTACCGCTGCTTCTATTCCAAAGACATCGGCAACCTCTTCATGGCAGGCCGCACCATCAGCGTGGATCGCGATTCCCTCGGCAGCACCCGCGTCATGCGCACCTGCGGCATGATGGGCGAGGTCGTCGGCAAGGCCGCCTGGATCTGCGTGCGCCACCACACCAACCCACGCGGCGTGTATGAGCAGTATCTCGACATCCTCAAGGATCTCATGAACCAGCCCGGCGCGATGCGCCGCGATAGCCTGGAGGCCGCGCTCTACATGCCAGCGAATGCCAAGAAGCTCCCCGACACCGCCCTCAGTTCTGACAGCATCGACCCAAAGAAAATGGACGGCATTGTCATCGACGACGAAGACGCTGAACTCACCGGCACCTGGAGCAAGGGTGAAGGGCTCAAACCTTACGTCGGCAGCCACTACAGCTACGCCAGCGCCAAAGGTTCCAGCGCACGCTTCTCATTCGCCGTCAAAGAGAGCGGCAGCTACGAAGTCCGCGCCTACTGGCAGCCACATGAAAATCGCGGCAAGAGCGTCCCCATCACCATCCTCAGCGCCGATGGTGAGAAGACGATCAACGTTGATCAAAGCAAACCCGCCACTGGCAAACAAGGCGCGCAGGCCCTCGGCACCTTCAAGTTCAACGCCGGCGAAGAAGCCTCCGTTATCTTCCGCACCGAAGGCGCGAAGGGGAACGTGCATCTCGATGCCGTGCAGGTCGTGCCGGTGAAGTAGTTCGCCTCGCCATCAAAGCCAAAATGGGCGACGGTATCTCCATGCCGCCGCCCATTGCTTTTATCAGTGACATTCACGGGAATCTCCCCGCGCTTCAAGCCGTGCTGGGAGACATCACAGAGCAGGGCGTTTCAGAGATTATCTGTCTTGGGGATGTCGTGGGCTACGGCGGGCAGCCTGCCGAGTGTGTGGAGCTTTTGCAGGAACGCGGCATTGCCACTCTAAAGGGCAATCATGATGCGGTGGTCGCGGATGGCGGCATGTCAGAGGAGCGTGGCAGCGGCCTCATGAGCCTCATGTGGGATTGGACTGAGCGTGCGATCAGCTTCGAGCAACGAAGCTGGCTCGCCGAACTGCCGATGACTCTGGAAAGGCCGGATTTTCAGGCTGTCCACGCCATGCTTCCCCATCCTGAGGAATGGAGCTATGTGCTCACCGCCGCCCATGCCGATCTGCATTTTGCTTATCAGACCAGGCCCCTGTGCTTCATCGGTCACACCCATCGTCCGGCCTTCTGGGTGGCAGGTGAGGATGTGGGCCGTGGCATCACGAGTCTGGAGGCCATCGACATGAACCGGAAACAGCTCATCAATGTCGGCTCCGTGGGCCAACCGCGTGATGGCGACGAGTGCGCCTGCTACCTGCTTTACCGCCCCGATCATGCAGATGTCTGGTGGCGCCGCATCCCCTACGATATCGAGGCCGCCCAGCGCGCCATCGAAGACGCCGGGCTGCCCATCAAATTTGCCGACCGCCTTCGGTTTGGGAAGTGAACAGACTGACGAGGCCTGTTTGGGGCAGAGGATGATGAACTCAGGCACTGACAAATTTCTCCGCGCTAAGTATTCGTTCACCGTCCCAGCGGTAGGCGGTGAGTGGGTTGTCACCAAAGGCACCACTGTAGTCGAGGCAGGCGATGTTGGGAGCCAGGGGCGCACGCTCGCGCTCGGGTGGCAGCCAGTAGTGGCCGATGAAGACAGGCGACTCATCGGGGGCGTAGTTCGGTACGCGGCGGAGGTCTTCCGGTGCTGCATCTCCAGGCATGTCAAAGGGCTCCGGCATGGCGAGGTGGCTGACCTGTGCGGTCTCGGGGATGTCCCACCATCTCACGCGCACTTTGTGGCGGGCGATGCCTTCTTTGTCGTGGAAAAGGTGGTCGGGAGGCATGTCGATCTCGGGGCCTTTCAGCACGGCTTCGACTGCATGGAATTCGGGCGTTTCGTGCGTGGCGCTGGAATGGAGGAATCCGTCATCCATGATGCTTCGCCCGCCGATGAGGCGAATCGCAGCAGCATCCCACGAGGCATGGACGGTGCGCAGATCACCGAGGTCGAGAAACATGGGCAGACGTTTCATCCAGACCAGCCACTCGTTCCATTCCTCCAGATGGTTCTCGAATTGCAGCAGGGTAGCTTGGTGCTGCTTGATGTTCTTTTCGTCTCTGGGGCGCAGACAGCCGCCATTTCCATCTGGGGTTGCGAAACTGACGGCATTGTACTCATGATTCCCCATGATGGCGAGGGCGTCACCGGCATCCACCATGCCGCGCACGGTGTGGAGGGTCTCACGGATGGCGGGGCCGCGGTCGATGTAGTCGCCGAGGAAGATGACCTTTCTCCCGGCAGGGTGGCGGAAGGTGCTGCCTTGCGGCGTGTAGCCGAGGTGTTGGAGGAGTTGCAGGAGCTTGGCGTGGTGGCCGTGGATGTCGCCGATCAGGTCGTAGGGTTGGGTTTTCATGACGAGACCATCTTAGGCTAAGTCCGGATTTGCAAAATCTCGCTGATTGCAGGATCACTGACTGCACAGTCATGTTTGAGCATCTCTTCTCCAAAGGCGGCCTCTCGCTCGACCGGCTGCGTGGCTTCATGCAGATGGCGGATGCCAAAAGCATCGCCAAGGCGGCGCCGGGTAACACGAATCGGCAGAGCCAGATCAGTCGTCAGATCCGTGAGCTGGAGGAGTTCTTCGGCACTGAGCTGACGCGGCGGAAGGGTAAGACGCTTTCTCTTTCCGCCGCAGGCGAGCGATTGGCACTGCTGATCCGCGAGCAGCTTCAGGACCTGGAGGATTTCCGTAGAGAGCAGTCAAAGCTGCCGAAGTCCTTCGTCATCGGCGCGGGGGCGAGTGTGCTGGAGTGGCTGGTGGTGCCGGCGTTACCTGGCATCAGCGAGCATCTGGGTGGTGCCACGCTGCAAACCGAGGCGCATCGCAGCCGCAGTCTGGGAGATGCCGTGCGTGATGGGCGTGTGGATCTGGCCATCATCCGCCAGAATGCCATGCCCGCAGGCAGCCACTCGGCACTCATCATGAAGATGGGCTTCCACCTGTGCATCCCGCGTGTGCTGCTGAAGCGCGGCACGACAGATCGTGAGGCTTCGAAGCCCGCTTTGTGGCAGACACTTCCCTTCGCCGCCGGGCGTGATGGTGGGCAGACAGACACAGCGGTGCGTGCGGCGATGTGTGATGCCGGGGTGGACTTTCACCCGCGTTTCGAGTGCGGCTCGATGCTCCAGGTGCGGCAACTTGTGGAACTCGGTGCCTGTGCAGGCGTGCTGCCGACACTTGGCGTGCGCGGTTTGGATGAGCAGCGCACCCTCATCATCCCCTTCGCTCCGCTCAAAGAATATGGCCGCGCCCTGGTGCTGCACTGGAACCCTCGCCAGATGCGTCGGCGTGACGTGGAGGCAGCTGAACTGCGGAAGATCGCTCGCCTGCTGGCCGTGCGTCCAGCGGTGTGAGCTTGCAGGCTGGACATGTCAGCCTTGGCGTGATGCAATCGCTGCCATGTCACACGAACCCAAACCCCGGCTGCTGCCGATCTTTCTGTTTACTGCTGCCTACATGCTCGCCGCCGTGGTGGGATCGGCGGTGCAGGGAAACAAGGAATTCATCTTCTACATCACGGTGATGCTCATCCTGATTGCGGTCATGACCGTGGTGCATCGGCGTGTGGGGCTGACGACGGGACTGCTTTGGCTGCTGACGATCTGGGGATTCGCGCACATGGCGGGCGGTCTCGTGCGTTTGCCTGAAGGCTGGCCCTACAATGGCGATCAGGCCGTGCTCTACAGTTGGTGGATCATCCCGCAGAAGCTCAAATACGATCAGATCGTCCACGCCTACGGTTTCGGAGTCACCACCTGGCTTTGCTGGCATTCGCTGCGTTCCGTCATGCGTGATTATGTCGTCGATCTGAAGCCCACCTTCGGTCTCATGGTGTTGTGCGCAGCCGCAGGCATTGGCTTTGGCGCGCTGAATGAAGTCATCGAGTTCATCGCCGTGCTCACCATCCCGAACACGAATGTCGGCGGTTATGAAAACACCGGCTGGGATCTCGTGGCAAATCTGGTGGGAGCTACTGTGGCGGCGGTGATCATCCGCGTCGGTCCCAGGGAGTGATTCAAGTGGAAGGATTGATGGGTGTCGGCTTGTGGTGTTCCTCCGGCTCCATCAAAGGCAATCCCACGGCCTCCGTAAAACAGCGAGCCGCAGTCTGGAAACCGGAAATGGGGGACTGCTGGAGCGACTCCGCCGCCAGCGGTATGAAACTCCCGTCCACCATGCGGACATACAAACAGAGGTAATCCGCAGGGTGCCGGGTCAGCTCGTTCTGGCCTCGAAGATACTGCCGCACCACCCGCAGAGCGAAGCCTGTGACATGAGCTTTTTCGATCTCCAAACCGGCCAAAGGCGCACGCAGAACACCGGAAGTGCCATTCAGCTCGATCACGACATCACGTTCGGTGCCCCGAAAATAGAATCTCAGCACCAGTTCGATGAGCAACGCCACTCCGATCACAATCGCCACCCTGTGCTCCAGCGCCTTATTCGCCGTGAAGAACAGGATAAAGACGGCGAAGAACAGATGCGGAACCAGCTGCTGCATTACCGTCAGCTTCAGCCGCACGCGATGCCACTCATGCTGACTACCCAGATTCACCAGCACATGACGGCAAAACAGCATCCGCATGGACTGACGGATGAGATGGTAATGGGCCTGACGCTCTTCTTCGTTCACTTGGATAAGACCGCCATCATGATCCAACCACCGCCCATGCAAAGCCTGAAAGCATCGAAGCTGGCGACATTCGCAGCGATAGATGCCGCCCCACGGCCTCGATTCCTCAGCCTGCCATGAACCGTCGCACCCTTCTCTCCAATACTTCCGCCATCGGCCTCGGGGCCGCGCTTTCCACCCTGCCGAAACTCCGAGCTGCGGACAAAGCCGCGAACAAAATGAAAGTCGCCGTCGTCGCGCTCGGTCGTGGCATGGGGCATGTGCAGGCGCTGCTCACATTGCCTGATGTGGAGATCGCCTACCTCGCGGAGACGGACTCTGGTCGTCTCGACAAAGGGCTGAAGGTGGTGGCCGACAAGCAGGCCACGTCCTGCCAGGGCGTGAAGGACTTCCGCAAGATCCTCGAAGACAAAACGGTCGATGCCGTCTTCATCGCCACGCCGAACTTCTGGCACACGCCCATGGCCATCCTCGCGCTGCAAGCGGGCAAGAACGTCTATGTCGAAAAGCCCGGCAGCCAGAACCCCGGCGAAGCTGAGGCCCTCGTCGCCGCCATGAAGAAATCCGGCAAGCTCGTGCAGATGGGCAATCAACGCCGCACCTGGATGAAGGAAGCCATTGCCGCGCTCCATGGCGGAGTCATCGGCGAAGCTCGATTTGCCCGCGGCACCTATTACAACACACGCAAAGAAGTCGGCCAGCTCGCGCTGCCACCTTCCGCCGATCTCGACTGGAACATGTGGCAGGGCCCCGTGACCGATGATCCGAAGCATGACATGAAGAAGTTTGCCCACTACGACTGGCATTGGCTCTGGCATTGGGGCAACGGCGAACTCGGCAACAACGGCATCCACACGCTCGACATCATGCGCTGGGGTTTGAAAGGCGAGTATCCGCTGAAGGTCACCTACAACGGCGGCCGCTACTTTTACAAAGACGAGCAGGAGACCCCCGACACCGGCACCGCCGTGTATGATTTCGGTCACGCCGGCTGCGAATGGCTGCAAAGCTCCTGCCATCCGCGCGCCGCCGAGAAGCCGCTCGGCGAAGTCATGTTCTACGGCGACAACGGCACCATGGCCATCGCCCGCGATTCGTGGACGATCTATGATCCAAAGGGCGCTGAGATCAGCAAATCCAAAGGAGCCGGCGGCGGCGACCCTGCGCACATCGGCAACTTCCTGGAAGCCATTCGTGGCAACGGCACGCTCAACAGCCCCATCGACGAAGGCCAGAAGAGCACCATGATGTGCCACCTCGGCAACATCGCCTACCGCACCAACACGGTGGTCCGCTGCGACCCCAAGACCGGCAAACTCATCGACAACCCCGAAGGCGAAAAACTCTGGAAACGCTCCGCGTATCGCGAAGGCTGGGGCATCTGAGTCATCACCACGCAGCCATCAAACCCGTCGGTCCGAGTCGCACTTGCACGGTGCCCTCAGGCAGGTGGAAGCGCTGGGGGGAGTCGGTAACTTTGGGGCCCCAAAGCACGGCTTTGCCATTCAGATCGTGGGCAAGTGATATGCCTTCGATGGCAATCACCTGGGCTGGCTCAGTTAGGCTCGATGAACTGGGGAGTACAGTAAGCGGGATGGGCTTGGCTTGGCTGCCAGAGGGGAATCGCTGCGCTTCATAGGCGGTGATCTTGCGTGGCGAACCAGATGCATCGTTCGGCAGAAGATAGGTCGTGCCTGTTTGAGATCGGGCGACGGCTTCGCTGGGGGTTGCAGACAGGCTGATCACTGGTTCGGGGAAGGTCAGACGATGTTCTTTGCCAGGACTCGACTCGTGCCACATGACCACGCTGCCATCTTTGAGCAAAGCTGCGCCGCCGTGGCTGAGGAGCACGGCGTCCTGCCATTGGCCTGAGGCGAGTGTTGGCGGCGGATGGAGTGCTGGAGAGAGAGGATCGATGGACCAGACGTGGACTTTCGGCGGGCCTGGGGTGGGTGGCGATGGGACGCTCGGAGTGATGAGGTTTTTCTCTGGCTTGGTAGGCACTGGAGGTGTGCTGGCGACTTTGGCGGGAGGCACTGGCGGGTTTGGATTTTTGCCGACTGGAGGAGCTTCGACCACGCGGACGTGTGACTTTTGCTTTCCTGAGTCGAGCGATTCAAAAATGGATCGGATGGTCAGCCATGATCCGAACAGGATGACCGCGCCGATGAGCAGAACGACAGTCAGAACGGCTGCCCACGGAAAGCGTCGCTTGGATGGTTGCGAGGCATTCGCTGCCGGACTTCGTACGCTGGTGACATCGCGCTTGATGTCTGCGGCGGCCTGGTAGCGGTCTTCCGGGCGTTCTTGAAGCGCGCGCTGCACGACGTCGTCGAGCCGGGCATCGCTACCAGCTTTGCGGGACGGGGGCTGGAAGACGCCGCGTGGCAGTTCGCCGGTGAGCATTTCATAAAGCAGGACACCGAGGCTGTAGAGGTCGGCGCGGTGGTCCACATGCGCAGCATCGCGGGCCTGCTCGGGCGCGGTGTAGGCGGGTGTACCCATGAAGGCTCCGGTGTGGGAGAGCGTCATCGCATCGCTGTCGGAAGGCCGGTCCAGGCGTGCGAGCCCGAAGTCGGCCACCTTCACCTGACCGGCGGAGTCGATGAGGATGTTCGATGGCTTGATGTCGCGGTGGATGACGCCCTGCTCGTGTGCGTAGGCGAGGGCATCGCAGACTTGTCGCACGACTTCGATGGCGCGCGGCACATCGAGTTTGCCTGCGGCGATGAGATCGCTCAGCGGGCAGCCATCGACATGCTCCATGACGAAGTAGAAATGACCCGCCGGGGTTATACCGGACTCGTGCAGCGCCACGATGCCGGGATGCCGGAGCTTCGCCAGCGTGCGTGCCTCGCGGCGGAAGCGCTCGACTTGGCGTTCGTCGCGACTGGCCTCGATGGGCAGGAGCTTGATCGCCACATCGCGGTCGAGGTCGGGCTGATGCAGATGATACACCGCGCCCATGCCACCACGACCGAGCATGCCTTTCATCTGCCACTGCGGGAAAAGTCTGGCGACTTCCTCTGGCGTTGGTGGCTCCCATGCCGCTGAAGAAGTCTCGTCCGTGCCCAGGCCGAGCAGGGCGGCGGGGTCGAGACCGGAGATGAGGGGCGCGGGCATGGTAGGAATGACGAATGAGTAAATCCGAATGACGAAGGCGGGAATGACGAACGTTGGCTTAGAAATTCGGGCTTCGGATTTCGGCATTCCTTCGGCATTCGGGAATTCGGGTTTCGTCTTTATCTGGCGACCAGCTCCACCCGGCGATTCAGCGCACGACCTTCTTCGGTGCTGTTGGTCGTCACGGGTGCCATGAAGGCGGCACCGAGCGGAGTCAGGCGTGCGGCATCAATCCCATGCTTGCTGGCGAGTTCGGTGACGACCGCTTTCGCGCGGCGTTTGGAGAGGTCTTCGTTGAACTCGAAGGTGCCGACATTGTCCGTGTGGCCAACGACGAGCACCTTCAAGTTGGGCTCGGCTTTGAGCAAAGATGCCATCTCGGTGAGAGTCGGGGCGGACTCGGGTTTGATGTCGGCCTTGTTGAAATCGAAGAGGATGCCGTAGATGGCGACCTTGCCACTGCTGGAGATGGATTTCTGCATCTCGGCGGCGGAGAGATGGACCATCTTTTCCTCCATGGGGCGCGTGTCCACATAGTCCACCTGGATGAGCACGGACTCTTGCGGGATGGTGACATCCTGCTTCCATGGATTGACCTCCGACTTCGCGATCATGACATGCTCCCAGGAGCGAGCGGCAATGAAGATCGCGGCATAAAGGCCGCCCTTTTCCATGCAGAAGTAGCGGCGGTCCTTCACGCCAGTAGTGAGCATCTGGTGGTCGAGTTCCGGGATACCGTAGTATTGCTTGGGCGGGCCGTTGCGGATCTCGGTCTGGCCGCCGGACCAGATCGAGGTGAAGCCGACTTCCTTGAAAGCCTGCTCGTAATTGCGGGCGAGTTCCAGCGTGCTGCGTTTGCCCGCAGTGAGATTCAGCAGCAGGTAGGTGCTGCGGTGCGTACGCCCTTCGACCTTGCGCACTTCTTTGGGATCGGTGGAGCCCGGTGAGCTGAGCCGTCCGATTTGCAGACCGAGTTCGCCATACTTTTGTGAGGATTGCAGCACGATGGTGCTACCTTCATAACGCGGCATACCGGGGTAGTCCTTGGTGTTCGGCGCATCTTGAGTCGGGGCCACCTTTTGAGCGGTGGCGGAAGTGGCAAAGAGACCTGCGAGGATGATGAGGAGGTGGTGCAGTTTCATGGATGTCGATGTGTTGAGATGGGTGGCGAGCGCTTCTGGCTCATCCTCTGTCTGGCAGAGGTGGGAAAGACGTTACAAAAAAACATTTCACAGGCTGTCGTGCTTCACTTTTTGCCCAAGGCCTTCATGCATTCGTCCACGAGATATTTCGGCGA
>JBIKIA010000035.1:0-17162 GCA_044361885.1 Prosthecobacter sp.
CTCAGGCGGATCACCAGCGATTTGCAGAGCACAGCCATGTCGATGCGGATGGTGCCGGTCCGGGGTGCCTTCCAGAAGATGACCCGTCTGGTGCGCGATCTCGCGACAAGCGGAGGTAAGCAAATTCAGTTCCTCCTTGAGGGGGAGGAGACCGAGTTGGATCGGAATATGGTCGAAAAGCTGGGCGACCCCCTCGTTCACATGATCCGCAACTCGGTCGATCATGGCATCGAGTCGCAAGACGAGCGGATGGCCCGGGGCAAACCGGCGCAGGGCACGATTCGTCTCAGCGCGGCCCATCAGCGCGGCGGCATCGTCATTCGGCTTTCCGACGATGGCAAGGGGCTCGACCCCGCCCGCATCCGGGCCAAGGCCATCGAGCGCGGGCTGATTCGGGGCGATGTTGAAATGGACGCTTCTGAAATCGTTTCCCTGATCTTTCTTCCTGGTTTTTCCACGGCAGATGCGGTGACCGATCTCTCCGGTCGTGGCGTGGGCATGGATGTCGTGCGCAGCAACATCGAGGGCCTCAGTGGCAAGATCGAAGTCCAGTCCGTGCTGGGTGAGGGCACCACCTTCACCCTTCTGTTGCCGCTCACGCTCGCCATCATTGATGGCATGCTCGTCGGCGTGGGCGACGACCGCTACATCATCCCCACGCTATCCATTCGTGAGTCCTTCCGTCCCCAGCCCGGGATGGTTTCGACGATTCAGGGGCGGGGCGAAGTAGTGAGTGTACGAGGCCGCCAGACGCCGCTCCTGCGCCTTGGACGATACCTTGGACGCCCAGCAAGAGCCACGAATCTTGAGGATGCCATCATCGTGGTGGTGGAATCAGGTGATGCCGCCCGCGGTCTGGTCGTGGACGAATTGCTGGGTAAGCAGGAGGTCGTCATCAAGAGCCTCGGCCAAACCTTTAGGCATCAAAATCTGCTCGCTGGTTCGGCCGTGCTTGGGGACGGTTCTGTGGGCCTCATCCTCGATGTGGACACGCTTGTCAAAACGCCCACCCACTCAAACGCAATCGCAGCTGTAACCGCCGCCGCCCCCCACCTATGACCACCCCGCCCCTCAACTCGAACGCTGCTCAAGCCCAGGCTGGGCGCTATTTGACCTTTAGCCTGGGTCTGGAAACCTACGGACTGCCCGTCCTGAATGTGCGGGAGATCATCCGGCTTTGTCCGATCACGCCCGTTCCGCGGATGCCGGACTTCATCAAAGGTGTGATCAACCTCCGCGGCACGGTCATTCCAGTTCTCGATTTGCGCGCCAAATTTCAGATGGCTGAGGCTGTCTTTAGCGAGCGGGCCTGCATCATCGTGGTGCAGCTCCGCAGCCCCTCTGGCGGCAGCACACTGATAGGTGCGATCGTTGACACGGTGGAGGAGGTGGTCCAGTTCAATGAATCCCAGCTTGAGCCAGCTCCCGATTTCGGGGGCTCGCCCGAAACCCAGTTTATCCTAGGCCTCGCGACAGTGAGTGGCAGTGTCAAGACGCTGCTGGATCCCGAAAAGGTTTTCCTCGCCGAGGGCTTGCTGACTCTCTCTCCCGCTCAAGTCCCCGAACCCCAAACAACGCACTCATGAATTCGTGGACCATCTCCCGGCGTATCGGTGCAGGCTTTGTTGCCATGGTGCTGATTTCCGCCGCCCTGGGCTTCCTTGGCATGTCACGGCTCGGGGTCGCCAGCCGCGCCCTTGCGGTGGTCACTGACGACGTTCTCCCGAGCGTGCTCACTCTCGATGAGTGTGCCAGCCTCGCGCGCGACAACCTATTTTCCTGCCTCCGCTACGCCGACGCGGAGACCGTCGAAGCACGCAAGGCCCTTGAGGACCACGTCGCCTCGAACCGGTCCCGCATGGATGAACTGTTCCGCAACTATGACCCACAAATGATCGTGGACGACGAAGACCGCAGGTTGTTCGATGAGATCAGGCGGACCCGCGAAACCTTTGTGAAGGTCCGCGGCGACTACCTCGAGCTGGTGCGCCAAGGCCGGACCGAAGAGCAAAAGAAGATGCTCACGGGAGGGGTCATTCCTGCCTATGAAGCCTCGGTCAAGGCCGTGGATGCGGGCGTGCAATACAAAAAGACGTATGGGTTCGCCGTGAGCGAGGAGAGCAAGGCGGCCGCCCAATCTAGCATCCTCCTCCTGCGCATCGCCGTCGTTCTCACGCTGGTGGCGGCCGTGGTCTTGGCGTGGCTGATCGCCCGCTCCACCACCCGCGCTCTCGGAAGCCTTGCCACGAATCTCGATCTAGCCGCCACCCAAACCGCCGCCGCCGCGCGTCAGGTTTCGTCTGCAAGTCAGATGCTTTCTTCCGGGGCCAGTGAGCAGGCCGCCTCTGTCGTGGAGACCAGCGCGTCGCTCGAGCAGATAGCCGGCATGATCCGATCCACGGCCGATAACGCGGAAAAAGCCAGCCTACAGGCCGGCGAAGCCCATACACTCGCCCAGGCCGGTTTCCGGACCATGGTAGAAATGACGCAGGCCATGTCTGCGATCGACGCCGCGAGTGCCGACGTCGCCAAGATTCTCAAGAACATCGACGAGATTGCCTTCCAGACCAACATTCTCGCGTTGAATGCCGCGGTTGAGGCTGCCCGTGCCGGTGAGGCGGGCGCGGGCTTCGCCGTGGTCGCGGACGAGGTACGCTCACTCGCGCGGCGCAGTGCCGCAGCCGCGAAGGAGACTGCAGAAAAGATCGAGGCATCGATCATGAGCAGTCGCAGCGGCTCGGCGAGTTGTGCGAAGGTCCAAACCTCCCTTACCGAAATCGCCGCCAAGGTGTCCTCGACCGACTCGCTCGTTGGCGAGATCGCCATGGCTGCGCGCGAGCAGGCCCACGGCATCGAACAAATAAACGGGGCTATCAACCAGATGGATCAGGTGACGCAGAGCAACGCGGCTGGGGCCGAGCAAACGGCCGCCGCCGCAGAGCAAATGGATGCCCAAGCCAGCAACCTTAAGGTTCAAGTCGCCGGGTTGCGCGAGCTCATCGGTCGTTCGTCGGTCGGCACGGGTGACGCTGCCGGTTTCCAAACTTTTTCCGATAACCCGCCACAGCGTGCGCGTGCACACGCGGCACCATACCGTCGTTCTGCGCGGTCGTCGCACGCCTTGAATCCTTCCCAGTCTATCCCGATGCCTGGCGACCGCCCACCCGAAACGCCTCGGCTGCCCAGTTCCTAACCCTTCTTCAACGACCCGTGGTCCCCGTGAAATGACTTATGAAAGCTAATGGAAAACTCGCCAACCGGGCGCTCTTCGCGTCGGTCACCATCATCATGTTTCTTCTCGTCATCGGTGGCGTGACGCAGCGGATGCTGACGAATCAGAAGAAAGTCACCGCCGCCGAGGAGCGCCGCTATCAGTCCCGACTGCTCGCGGACGAATTGCGCCAGAGCTCGGACGACCTAACGCGCCTCGCTCGAACCTATGTGGTCACGGCGGACAAGCGCTACGAAGAGCAATACTGGGCGGTCCTCGACATCCGCAATGGAAAGGCACCACGGCCGGAGAATTACGATCGGATCTATTGGGATTTCATGGCTGCGGACGAGGTCAAACCGAGGCCGGACGGTCGAGTCATCCCACTTCAGCAACTGATGGAGGAGCTCGGTTTTTCGGCGGAGGAATTTGCTAAGCTCAAGGAGGCGCAAACCAACTCCGACAATCTCGTCCGGATGGAAACCGTCGCCATGAATGCGGTCAAGGGCCTTTTTGACGACGGCTTTGGCCAATTTTCTGTGAAAGGGGAGCCGAACTTGGAGATGGCTCGTCAGCTCATGCACAGCAGGGAGTATCATGCGGAAAAAGCCAGGATCATGAGACCGATCGACGAGTTTCTCGAGAAGCTGGAACGTCGAACCAGCGGGGACGTGCAGCTGCTTGTGCAGCAGGCCTATCGTCTCTTCTACACGCTGCTTGCCCTCGTCATCCTCGCCGTGCTGACGCTTGTCGCTCTCTGCATTTCTATTTTTGCCACCGTCGTCCGGCCGATCCGGCAGGTGATGGGCGAGTTGCAAAACACCAGTCTTCAACTCGACGCAGCGTCCGCGCAGATGGCGCTGTCGAACCAGACGCTCTCCTCAGGTGCCAGCGAGCTGGCGGCCTCGGTCGAAGAGACGAGTGCCTCGCTTGAGGAAATGTCGAGCATGATCCAGGCGACGGCCGAGAACTGTCTGAGAGCCAAGGCGCTGGCCTCCGAAACCCGCCTCTTTGCGGAGGGCGGCTCCGGCATGATGGGCGAGATGGTCGAGGCCATGGCGGAAATTGATTCATCGACCGCGCAGGTCGCTAAGATCGTCAAGGATATCGATGAAATCGCATTCCAGACCAACATCCTGGCGCTCAATGCAGCCGTGGAGGCCGCACGGGCTGGAAAGGCAGGCGAGGGTTTCGCGGTGGTGGCCGACGAGGTGCGCTCGCTCGCGCAACGCAGTGCCGCTGCGGCTAAGGCGACTGCGCACAAAATCGAGGTGGCGATCAACAGCACCCGCAAAGGCTCCCAATGCACGACCCGAGTCGGGGATTCGCTCGAGCAAATCACGAAGAAAGTGGTGGCGACAGATTCGCTGGTGGGGGAGATCGCCACCGCTGCCCGTGAGCAGGCCCAGGGGGTCAAACAGATCAACCAAGCCATTGGTCAGATGGAGAAGGTGTCGCAGGGCAATGCCGCAAACGCCGAGGAGACCGCAGCGTCGGCGGAGCAGGTCGAGGCTGAGGGCGAGGTGCTCAATGAGCTGGTGGGGCACCTGCGGGTGCTCGCGGGAGTCGGAGCCAACCACCAGCTCCCGCCAGGACCTCCTCCGAGCCACTTTTCGCGTACGCCAGTGAGAGCCTGGGTAGAACAGACGGCTGAAAGGCGATCGAACCGGCCAGCGGGACCGCTGCGGATCGGGGGCAGCTCCCGCCTCGAACTTCCCCCGGTCAGCTCGTCTGATGAAGGGAATTTCCGTGACTTTTGAGGAGTCGTTTTGCCACGTTCACACGCATGAGGGAACCGTTTGAAAAACTGCTTTCGGGCAAAACCTTTCAGATCCTGAGCGATCTGGTCTACCAGCACAGCCGCATTCGGCTAGGGCCCGACAAACAGTCCCTAATGGCCAATCGACTGCGTAAGCGCCTGAGCATCCTCAACCTCGAGTCCTACGAGGACTACTGTGACGTGCTTCATTCCCCGCACGGCTCAGATGAGGTCGAGGAAATGGTGGATCTGATTTCCACCAATCACACCCGTTTCTATCGAGAGCCCGAGCACTTTTCCTTCCTCACGCAACAGGCTCTGCCGGCGCTGGTGCAACCCTTGCGCGCCGCTTGCACGCCGCTGAGGCTGTGGTCCGCTGCGGCCTCCTCTGGTGAGGAGCCTTACACCATGGCGATCGCTGTGGCGGATTTCCTGCGCAGTCATCCTGGCTTGGAGTGGGAGATCGTGGCGACCGATATTTCCCGACGGATGCTGACGGTGGCCCACGAGGGTATTTACTCCATGGATTCCGTCAGACCAGTGCCGCTCGAACAGTTGAAGCGCTATTTCAAAAAAGGCGTGGGCGTGCGGACCGGTGTCTGTCAGGTCAAGCTGGAGCTTCGCAAACATCTGCACTTCGAACGCGTCAACCTGTTCCAACCGCATCTGCCTGTGCCCGCCAATCAACACGTGATTTTTTGCCGCAATGTCATGATCTATTTTGACCTACCCTCCCGTGCGCTGGCGGTGAAGCGGTTGGCTCAACATCTGGCACCCGGCGGTTACCTGATGGTGGGACACTCCGAGAGTCTTATGGGCATCAACCATGGGTTATATCCCGTGCAGCAGGGGGTTTTTCAAAAGACATGAAGTCGGTGTTACAACCAGTTCGGGTGCTGATCGTGGACGATTCGGCATTGGCTCGTCGTGCCATTCGTGCCGCCCTCGCCGGAGATCCCGAGATCGAGGTCGTGGGGGATGCCCGCGATGCCTATGTGGCGCGCGACCAGGTCCTCGCCCTTCAGCCGGATGTTATCACTCTGGACCTTGAGATGCCTCGCATGGACGGATTGACCTTCCTCAAGATTCTCCGAGAACATCACCCCGTGCCGGTGGTGGTCGTGAGTTCACTGACCCCAGCTGGCTCGGCCAAGGCAATGGAAGCGCTCAAAGCGGGCGCGCTCGATGTGATCGGAAAGCCTGGCGGCGGTCGGAGCCTGGGTGAAATCGCCCGGGAGTTGGCCTTCCACGTCAAGGCCGCCGGACGAAGCCGACGGGCCCGTGGGTCAGCGCAACCCTTTGTCGAAACGGCCAAACCCCTTGCGCCCGCGTTTGCAACGGACCGGTTTTCGCCGCGCCGTCTCATCGTCATCGGCGCCTCCACCGGCGGCGTCGAGGCACTGCGTTATCTGTTACCCCGTTTGCCTGATGGTCTTCCTCCGATCCTGGTTGTCCAGCACATCCCGGCCAATTTTTCCCGCACCATGGCCGAGCATCTCGACGCCTTGTGCGACTTTACGGTTCGCGAGGCGCAGGACGGTGACGAGTTGCGCCCGGGTCTGTGTCTCGTGGCACCTGGAGATTTCCATCTAGCTCTTGCTCGCTCGGGCCTCGGCTACCGCGTCCGGCTGACCCAGTCGCCGCCGATTCATCACTGTCGCCCTTCCGTGGACATCCTGTTTCGATCGGCTGCGGAGCAGGCCGGCGAACATGTTGTGGCGGCGCTGCTTACCGGCATGGGGGTGGATGGTGCCCATGGTCTCCAGTTGCTACATGCGGCCGGCGCCCACACCCTAGCCGAGGCCGAGGAGAGCTGTGTGGTTTTCGGCATGCCTCAGGCCGCGATCAAGCTGGGAGCCGCCGAGCAAATTGTGCCGTTGCCGCAAATCCCTCAAGCCATCCTCAAGATGCTCTCGCAACCGATTCGCAAATGACTTCGATGAACTCCAGCCTGGACTTGGAACCCATTGCCGCGGACGCTCTCCGTGATGTTTTCGCAAGCCGTTTCGAACGGCAACTGGTCTCTGTGTCTCTGGATGACATTCCGGAGGTGCCCGGAGATGCGCCCTGGCTGATCAGCACGGTGCACCTGGAGGGAAGCCAAGCTCGCGGGATCGTTCATCTCCAAGTTTCCGAATCCTTGATGGATCTTCTCAACAAGTCTCTCGGCGATTGCAGCAATGACCCGTCCGAGCGGGAGATAGAGCTTGTGGACCTGGCGGGGGAACTCTGCAACATGGTCGCTGGGCGGATTGGAGCGGCCCTCGCCACAGCAGGGCATCTCTTCACCCTGAGTACGCCGACCGTGCACCGGGGGCCCTCTCTGGGGAAGGGGAGCGACGCGGACAAGTGGAGTTCAGACACTGGCTGGACATGTGTTGGCGGGACGCTAACGCTAAAAATTCGGATTCAATGACCGCAGCCCTCCCCAAGATACTGACTGTTGACGACAGCAAAACGGTCCGCCGAATTCTGGCTGGGCTTTTTGCACCGTTGGGTTGTTTGATCTGCGAGGCGGCCAATGGTGAGCAAGGGTTGGCCGTGGCAGCCCTCGAGAAACCCGACCTCATTCTTCTCGACTACAACATGCCCGTCATGGACGGACTCACCATGCTGAAGCGGTTGCGCGAGGACGCCGCGCTGCGTCACACGCCTGTGATCCTGCTCACCGCCGAAACCGGGTTGAAAAACATCGCCGCCGCTGCCCGTCTGGGTGCGCGCGATTACGTCGTCAAACCCTTCCAAGATGAAGTGCTGCTGGCGAAAGTAGCACGGATCATCACTCTCGGACCCCGTTCAACTGCAAACGAACAACTCGAGGCGTCCGAAGGACCGCTTCCCACACAGTGAAATCTGATGCTGACAATTCCATGGAAATGAATGCCGCCACTCCCGAAAACCCACCATCGCAAACCATCACGCCCTTAATGTCCGCCATTGAGGAGGCCCCGGTCTTGGTGGTCGATGACAGCCGCACCATGCGTCTCGCCCTTACGCGGGAGCTCAACAAGCTTGGGTTCACCCGCATCACCGAGGCGGCCGACGGCCGTGAGGCCATCGAGAAGATTCGCCGGGAAAACTTCGATCTTGTGCTTCTCGATATGGAAATGCCCGAGTTGGACGGCATGGGCGTGCTCCTCGAAATCCGCAACGACCCGGAATTGCGGGGCCTGCCGGTGATTGTGATCTCTGGCGCTGAACAGGTGGATGCCGCAGTGAAGTGCATCGAGGCCGGCGCGGAGGACTACCTGCCCAAACCCTTTAACCCTACCTTGCTGCGTGCCCGTGTCACGACCTCCCTGGAAAAGAAGCGCCTCCGCGACCTCGACCGCATCCGCCTTGCCCAGCTACAGATCGAGAAGCAACGCTCCGACGACCTCTTGCACATCATCCTGCCTGAGGACGTGGCGGACGAGCTCAAGTCCACCAACACGGTGCGTCCGCGCCTCATCAGTGAAGTGGGGGTTTTGTTTTCCGATATTGTGGGTTTCACCTCGTTCTGCCATGACCACTCGCCGGAACAGGTGCATGGCTATCTACAGTCCCTCGTAGAAGCGTTTGAGGAAATCGCCGCACGTCACGGCCTCGAAAAAATCAAGACGATCGGTGATGCCTTCATGGCGACAGCAGGGATGTCTAGCCCCATGGAAAACCCAGCGATGAATTGTGTGGCTTGCGGCCTCGACATGATCGCCGCCGCCGCGTCGCAGCCGCCCTATTGGAAATTGCGCATCGGAGTGCACGTCGGACCGGTTGTCGGGGGAGTCGTCGGCAAACGGAAGTTCCAGTTCGATGTCTGGGGCGATACCGTGAATACCGCTGCACGGATGGAGCAGTCGGGCCTGCCCGGTGGCTTGACTCTAAGCGCCTCGAGCTGGAATCGGGTCAAAGAAAGCCACACCGGAGTCTCCCTCGGCATAATCGAGGTGAAAGGCAAAGGTGGCATGGAGATCTTCCGGATCGAACGGACGATTTGATGCTTTCGATACCCTCTTGTTTCCAGCCGCCTAACTTATGAACGCCGTCTTTCTCGAACACGCACCATCGCAAACCGACACGGCCTTGATGCCCGCCATTGAGGAGGCTCTGGTCCTGGTGGTCGATGACAGCCGCACGATGCGCCTCGCCCTGACACGCGAACTCAACAAGCTTGGGTTCACCCGTGTCACCGAGGCGGCCGACGGCCGTGAGGCCATCGAGAAGATTCGCCGGGAAAACTTCGATCTTGTGCTTCTTGATATGGAAATGCCCGAGTTGGACGGCATGGGCGTGCTCCTCGAAATCCGCAACGACCCGGAATTGCGGGGCCTGCCGGTGATTGTGATCTCTGGCGCGGAACAGGTGGACGCCGCGGTTCGGTGCATTGAGGCCGGGGCGGAGGACTACCTGCCCAAACCCTTTAACCCCACGTTGCTGCGCGCCCGTGTCACGACCTCCCTGGAAAAGAAGCGCCTACGCGACCTCGACCGCATCCGCCTTGCTCAGCTGCAGCTCGAGAAGGACCGCCTTGAGGAGATTCAGCGGCGGCTCGACGGCGAGTTGGCTGAGGCCGCCAACTACGTGCGCTCGATCCTCCCCGACCCCATCGACACCCCGCTAAGGATCGATTGGAAATACCAGCCTTCCACCGAGCTGGGAGGGGATGCTTTCGGATATCATTGGATCGATCCCGATCATTTTGCGGTTTATCTGCTTGATGTTTGCGGCCACGGCGTGGGTGCTTCACTGCTTTCCGTCACGGCCATCAACGTCATTCGTGGCGGCGCGCTGCCGGGAACCGACTTCCGAGATCCGGGTGCGGTGCTCTCTGGGCTGAACAATGCGTTCCTTATGGAGAAGCAAAACAACCTGTATTTTACCATGTGGTATGGGGTCTATCATGTCCCGAGTCGGACGCTGAAGCATTCCAGCGGCGGCCACCCAGCCTCCCTGCTCATGACGCCCTCGGACGGGACGGAAGCCGGGAGCGCGCAACTGCGATCCCCAGGTCTCATCATCGGAGCGATGGAAGACACGGTTTATGAGACTCGATCCTGTCCTGTGGCACCGGGTGAGACTCTGCTGGTTCTGTGCGACGGGTGTTACGAGATCAAGGACGCGCAGGGGAACTTCATGGAATTCGAGACCTTCGAGCAGTTCATGCGTCAGCATGTCGCTAAGCCCGATGCACTTGACCGACTCTATAACTGGGTGTGCGAACGCCATGGCGAAGGGCCGCTTGATGACGATTTTTCCATAGTGCGCATCAAATTCTGACCGCTGCCCGCCTCCGGCCGCGACGCGTCAGCCTGACCATGTCCGCCCTTGCCTCCCGGTCGGTTATCCTGAATAACTCAGGGCGGCATTCTTGAGATACCGATCAAAGTTGGCGTCGGCCCGGGCGAGTTGAAGAACCCCGTCCCGCTTAAGGGTATAGACCTCGACATCGGCCAAGGCCCGGATCGTGGCCGCTCTAGGCGCATCCCTGAGGATGGCCACTTCGCCGAAGAACGATCCCTCCCGCAGGATCGTAAGCTGGCATGTCGGGTCACCGCGGAGCACCTCGACTTGTCCTCTCGTAAGAAAATACATTTCGTCTCCTACGTCTCCCTCGTGTACCAGGATCTCGCCCGGCGCAAACTCCCGTGCATCCAGTCGCGGGATGATGTCCCGAAGGAAGTCGCTGCTGGCGTTCTTGAAAAACGGAACCTGTTCGATCAACGCAGCAGTGATGGCACGCATCCGCAAAAGTTCGCGGTCGATCTTGCCGGGCCCCTTGTAAGGCATCTCGGAGATCAGGTGGACCTCGGCAGGCACCATGAACTCGGCCAAGTGGCTGCGGGCGAAGTCACGAAGTTCCTCCGGGCTGGCGTTGGCGTCCGGTAGGGGGATGACATAGGCGTGAGGTGCTTCGCCGCAGGCTGCGTCGGGAACGCCAATTACGCAGGCTTCGCGAACTGCCGGATGCTCAAGCAGCGCCGCCTCTACCTCAAGCGGCGCGACCTTGTTGCCAGAGCGGACGATGACATCCTTCCGTCGGCCAACAAACCACAGGTAGCCGTCTTCGTCGTAGCGGCCCAGATCGCCAGTCAGGACCCAGCCTTTTTGCAGGGTCTTCCGGGTCTGGGCTGACTCATTCCAGTACCCGTCCATGATCCCCGGTCCGCTCACCCGCAGGTCGCCGACCACTCCGGTGGGCACGTCGGCACCGTGCTCGTCCATCACCGCTACCTGGACTCCATACACGGGTGGGCCAACGGAACCCCGCTTCTTGCGGCCAAAGGGGGGATTCATGGCATATGGCCCCGTCTCTGTGGATCCACACTGTTCGGTAATCGCCACGCCCGTCAACCGCTCGAAGGCCTCGAGAAGCCTGGTCGGGACACGATCGCCACCGGACAAGCAGAGCCGCAGATGGCTGAAGTCGCAGCTCTGGAAGTCTGGGTTCGTCAGTAGTTGGCCAAGAGACGCGGGAGTGAGCGTCAGGAACGTCTTGGCAGGCGACCTCCGAAGGGCGGCGACGAAGTTCTCGACGGTGAAACTCGGCAACAGGCTGACTCGTCCACCGGTCCAGAGCGTGGGTAGGATCTGGGAGCGGAGTGCTAGGGGACGAGAAGCGGATGTCGCAATCAGCGCGACGTCATCCGGCGTGAGCGTGACCCGCGTGAGGTATTTCTGAATGCCGATCGAGAGGGCACCATGGGTCAGGACAACCCCCTTGGGCCGTGACGTGGTCCCCGAAGTGTAAATCATTACGGCCGGAGTGTCGTCGTCGGCAGCCTCCGCGCCGATCGCGCGTTCGGACCCGAGCAACGATTCGAACGAGCGTTGGCTGCCGATTGTTCTCCCGCCTCCGACAACGAACACCCGGGACACCACTTTGAGGGCGCCGGCTTCGTCGAGCCCAGCAATCCGATCGTGATGCGAAATCAGGATCGATGCGCCGCTGTGGCCGAGCGCGTAGCCAATCTGGAATGGGTGGTATTGGTAATCGAGCGGCACTGCAACCAGTCGCATCCGGAAGCAGGCGAGGTAGCAGACGACCGACTCGAGGCTGTTCGGTAGCAACAGGGCGACGCGATCGCCTTCTTCGAGGCCCATTGCCGCCAGACCCGAGGAGAGCCGCGATGTCAATCGCTCAAGTTCTGCGGCTGTGGTCCACGATTCGCCAGATTCGAGGATCCGGCGCGCGGGGTCGGTCTCGAGTGAGCGTCGCAATAGGTCCTGAAGCATGTGGAAAAGGTCGTTGGAAGTGCTGCGGATTTGCTGATCCACCGATAAAAGGCGGTTGCATTCATTCCGTCCACGAGTTGCTGTCCTGAGTACACGGCAGACGACAGATGGAGGGTAAGCGGAATGCACCCATCATTAAAGCGCAGCTTCTACTGTTGTTGGAGGGGCGGTCAATGCATTTGAGTTTCTGGGGACCGATTCGGGCTCGTTTGACGGTTTTTGGCCCCGACCGAGAGGGGGAGCCGTGGGTCGGATACGAGCGGCGAGCCAGAGGCTGGAGATGATCGCCCCTGCAGCCACGATGCCCACCGTCCCAAAGTGACGCAGTGGCTCGCCCGCGCCGCCGGATGAAAACCCAGAGGCTTCTGGCCGTACGGCCTTGCAGACTAGCCTTCTACCGAACTGGGAGGGGTGGTTTCGGATATCATTGGATCGATTCAGATCATTTCGCGATTTATCTGCTCGGTGTTTGCGGCCACGGCGTGGGGGCTTCTCTGCTTTCCGTCGCGGCCATCAATGTCATTCGCAGCGGCGCACTGCTAGGAAACGACTTCCGAGATTCGAGTGCGGTGCTTTCTGGACTGAACAACGCGTGCCTGATGGAGAAGCAAAATAACATGTAACTCACCATCTGGCATGGGGGCTCTCATGTCCCGAGCCGAGCGCTCAAGCATGCCAGCGTCGGCCACCCGGTCTCATCATCGGCGCGATGGAAGACAAGGTGTATGAGACGCTCTACTGTTCTTTTGCCCTGGGTGAGACTCTGCTGGTGCTGTGCGATGGGTGTTGCGAGATCAAGGATGCTCAGGGGAACTTTATGGAATTCGAGACCTTCGAGCAGTTCATGCGCCAGCATGTCGCCGATGGGCTGCGTAGAAATACTCCCAGTCGGTTATTCGCTTCAATCAGGAGGCTTTTTTGATTGATGGGAATCTTTGAACCCGAACCCTGCATGCTTCGCTTCTTGGGGGTTGTTTCAACCCCTGGCATTGGTCCCCAATTCGCCCTTAAAAATCCTGTTGCCGACACGGTTTATTCTGCGAGTTCTGAAAAGCCATGACTGGCTGAACCCCATGTTGCCATAAGCGCGAAATACCAACTCGAGGTCGTTGCCAATTTTGAGGCGCTACCGGCGGCAATGGACCGATTGTCATGCTGGCTGGAGGAACGGCAGGCGGCTTCTTCAGCGGCTTACTTGTCCACGTTGGCACTTGAGGAGCTAGTCACCAATTGCATCAAATATGGTTACGACGACCAGGCCGAACACGTCATCCAGGTCCAAGTCGAGCTTTCGCCGGATGGCATGACCATCGTGGTGGAGGACGATGGTCATCCTTTCAACCCCCTGGAGCAGGTAGAGCCGGACATGAATCTTCCGATCGAAGAGCGACCGATCGGTGGCCTCGGCCTCCACCTGCTGAGGAAACTCTCAGACCGAATGGACTATGCTTGGAAAAACGGTCGAAACCGGGTGACGCTGTACAAGAAGACCCCTGCCTAGCCTTCGATTTTCATCATGAAATTGTCCTTTACTGAATTGGGAGGAGGTGTCCGGCTGCTTGAACTGGAGATCAACATGCTCTACCGCGAGCTATGTGAACAGGTGCACAACCACTTCTGCGCCTCGGCCTTAGCTGGTGAGTAAGGACCGGCATGGAGCTAAGGTCAAAAGGCGGCACGACCTTCCCACGACAACCTGCGATCGGCTGCTTAGCAGCGATGCCGTAAGGCGTGGAAGAAAGCCGAGCTGAGAGCCGCACGGTGAGGTCTTCGAGCAGCGGCGGAAGCCCTCCTAAGCACTGACGTCGCGCAGCTTGAGGATGCCGGCGGTTTTGGCGGCAACGGCCTGCTCGTGCTCAATGGCGGAGAACAACCCGCCGCCTAATTCTGTCTTGCGGTAACGCTTCATGGCCCCTTTATGGCGCGCGTGTGTGCTCAGTAAAAGCGTTGCCTGGGAAAATGAGTTTCCAGGGGTGCCCTTATAACAAGATCATGCTTTAGTGTAATGTCATCGGAGTGGTTCGTTCCCGAGGCACCTAAATCGATTCGTATGGTTGACATATCTGGTAGTTCACACTTATGCACCAACCTAATGCTCAGAAAATCTACGCTCCTGTTGTTGGCCCTCACGTTAGCCTCTTGTAAGCCTACACGCCCTGCGCTGCCAAGCGGGCCGCCCTTGGTCGAAGCGGCCAAGCCCTTGAAGCGTGATGTGCCAATCGTGGCCGAGGGAATTGCTCAAACGGAGGCGACAGCGAATGTGGAAGTGCGTGCGCGGGTGGAGGCGACTGTGGAGAAGATTTTATTCGTGGAAGGATCGGAAGTGAAAGCAGGTGATCCGCTCTTCCTCTTGGACAAGGAGCCCATCGAGCAGCGATTGGCTGCTGTGAAAGGCAATCTGGGCCAGCTCGAAGCATCACTGGGCCGTGCGAAGCAGGATGTGGAAAGGCTCACTCCGCTGGCAAAGTCAGGCGCGGTGCCGCAGAAGGACCTGGACACGGCACAGGCGCTGCAAAAGCAGGCGGAGGCCGCGCTGGACACGGGGAAGGCCCAATTGAGTGCTGCCCAGCTGGATCTGAGCTACGCAGATGTGAGTGCGCCCGTCGCGGGGATCATCGGGGCAAAGCAGGTCGATGTAGGTGCGCTGGTCGGCAAAGGGCAGCCGACGGTGCTGGCCACGATTTCTCCGGTGGACCCGATTTGGGCGAATGTGGAGGTCAGTGAGGTCGCCTACCTGAATAGTGCAGGGAAAATGAAGGACCCAAACAACTCGCCCGTCTTTGCGCTGGTGCTGGCGAATGGCCAAGTGCACCCGCACCTCGGCAAACTGGTCTTTGTGGACCGCATGGTGGATGCCACGACCGGCACGCTCAAAATCCGCGTCGAATTCCCCAACCCTGAAAAAATCCTGCGCCCAGGGCAATTTTGCCGCGTGCGCGTGCTGACCCGCACGCTGCCGGGAGCACTGCTCATCCCGCAGCGGGCGGTGCAGGAAATCCAAGGCCTGCACAATGTCTATGTCGTCGGTGCAGACGGAAAAGCTTCCTATCGGCGAGTGAAGATGAGCCGCCGAATCGGCTCACTTTGGGTCGTGGAGTCCGGACTGACGGATGGCGAGCAGGTCATCATCGAAGGGCTGCAAAAAGCCAAGGATGGCGAGCCTGTGGAGGTGAAGGAAGTGCAGATCGATGATGCGCCGCTGCTGGAACTTTTGACCAACGTGCCCGGGGCGGCTCCAACGGAGAAAAAGTAAGTCCAACTCCACTCCCCACTCCTCCCATGGCTGACTTTTTCATTCGCCGCCCCATCGTCGCGATGGTGCTTTCCATCCTGATGGTGATCGTAGGTGCGTTCACACTGACAGGGCTGCCGATCTCCGAATACCCGGAGGTGAGTCCACCGGTCATCAGCGTCACCTCCAACTACCGTGGTGCCGCAGCGCCTGCCGTGGAGGCATCCGTCGCCACTCCCATCGAGGCGCAAGTCAATGGCGTGGAGGACATGCTGTACATGAAGTCGGTGAATGCAGCGGACGGCTCGATGACGCTGACTTCGACCTTTGACCTGGGCACCAGCCCAAACATGAACCAGGTGAATGTGCAGAACCGTGTCTCCCTGGCGGCCCCACGGCTGCCAGAGTCCGTTTCGCGTGAGGGCGTGAGTGTGAAGCGGTCCAGCCCGGACATCCTCATGATCATCGGCCTGCTTTCGCCCAAGGGCACTTACGACGCCATCTTTCTCTCCAACTACGCCACCATCAACATGATCGACGCCATCGCCCGTGTGAAAGGCGTGGGCGATGTGAGAAACTTCACCGCGCAGGATTACTCGATGCGTCTTTGGATCGACCCAGATCGCCTCGCCTCGCTGAACCTCACGCCCTCGGATGTGATCGCTGCGGTGCGTGAGCAAAACGTACAGGCTGCGGCAGGTGTCGTCGGTGCGGAGCCTGCGAAAAAAGGGCAGGAGTTTCAGTACAATGTCGTCGCCAGCGGCCTGCTGCAGGAGCCGGAGGAGTTTGAGAAGATCATCATTCGCTCGAATCCAGACGGCTCACAGGTGAAGGTCAAAGACGTGGCCCGCATCGACATGGGCGCACAGACTTACAAGAGCATCGCCAGTGTGGGCGGAGCACCCGCAGCGGCACTGGGCATCTATTTGGCCCCTGGAGCGAATGCTCTGGCCACAGCCGAAGCGATCCGGCAACAAATCGCGGAGATGGAGCGGCGCTTTCCGCCTGACATGAAGGTGCAGGTCACACTCGACTCCACCCGGCCGATCAAGGCCTCCATGGAGTCCATCGTTCACACACTCTTTGAGGCGATGGTGCTGGTGCTGCTCGTTGTTTACATCTTCCTGCAAAGTTTCCGCGCCACGCTCATCCCCATGCTGACCGTGCCGGTGGCGCTGCTGGGCACCTTCATGGTTTTCCCGCTGCTCGGCTTCACGGTGAACACACTGACGCTCTTTGGTCTGGTGCTGGCCATCGGCATCGTGGTCGATGACGCCATCGTGGTCGTCGAAGCGGTGATGCACCACCTCGAGCACGGCTCCACACCGGTCGAGGCGACGAAAAAAGCCATGAAGGAGGTTTCCGGTCCGGTGGTCGCCATTGCGCTCATTTTGTGCGCGGTGTTCGTGCCGGTGGCATTCATGCCCGGCCTCACCGGCACGCTTTATCAGCAGTTTGCCATCACCATTGCCGCTTCGGTGATTTTTTCGGCGATCAATGCTCTCACACTCAGTCCCGCACTCGCCGCCATCCTGCTGCGCCCACCCACGCCGCAGCGTGGGCCGCTCGGGGCCTTCTTTCGGCTCTTTAACAAGATCTTTGATGCCATCACCGCACGCTACACAGGCGTCGTCAGCTTTCTGGTGCGCCGCTCGGCCCGTGCGATGCTGATCCTGGTCGCCGCAGTCGCTGGGATCGTTTTCCTCGGTGAAAAAGTGCCCGGGGGCTTCATCCCGGATGAGGACAAA
>JBIKIA010000656.1:0-2918 GCA_044361885.1 Prosthecobacter sp.
CCCTGTTCGCCTGACCGCAACTCATCAGCGCAGTCCTCGCACCGCCGCCCCCGAATCGGACGCCTCCGACCAGCACCTTTGGGAATGAGGCCAGTCCGGCTGCCAGGTTTTCTGAGCCGGTTTACCCCAGGTTAAAATGAATTTACTCTGAATTTGAGCCTCCTACGTTTATGCAGACACGAAAAGTGAGCCTCTGAAACTCGGGGCACCAGCGTACGACTTCAAAAGTCGTGCTACCTCACTTCCAATACCGCTCGATGGCTTCGACCAAGCCGGGGATGCTGTGGACTTCGGCGGCGATGTCGATCCGCAGTCCATGCTTTTTCACGGCGGTGCTGGTGACGGGGCCGATGGAGGCGACTTTGCACCCCTCTGGCAGGGGGACGCCGAGGGCCATGAAGTGATCCACAGTGCTGGCGCTAGTGAAGGTGATCATGTCCGCTCCCTCTTCCTTCAGTCGGGCGAGGGCTTCGAGGTTGTCGTCCTTCTCAGGGACGGTGCGGTAGGCGATGGCTTCATCGACGATGGCTCCCATTTTCATGAGTTCCTTCGTGATGACATCACGCGTTTCCTCGGCCTTCACCCAGAGGACGGAGACGTGCTCCATGCTTTGTTGGTCGCCCAAGGCTTTGACGAGACCTTCGGCGACGAAATCCTTCTCCGGCATGAGATCGACGGCGAGATGGCGGGCGCGGACTTTCTCGGCAGTGCCGGGTCCGATGCAGGCGATGCGCACGCCGCCGATGCAGCGGGCATCATTGAAGAGCTTGTCGAACATCTTGAAGAAGGCATCGACCCCATTGGGGCTGGTGAAGACGATCCACTCGTATTTGTGGCAGTCCTGGACGAGCTCGCCGAAGCCGAGCATGTCGAGCGGCTCTTCAATACGGATGGTGGGGAGCTCGATGACATCCGCGCCGAGGTCGCGCAGCTTGCGGCTGAGGACGCCGACCTGCTGGCGGGTGCGGGTGACGACGATCTTTTTGCCAAAGAGGGGGCGGTTTTCGAACCAGTTGATCTTCGAGCGCTCGGTAACGACATCGCCGAGCACGGCCACAGCGGGTGCTTTGAATCCGGTCTCCTTCACCCGCTGCGCCATGGTGCTGAGCGTGGCGACGAGGGTCTGCTGCTTCCCATGCGTGCCCCAGCGGACGAGCGCCATGGGCGTATCGGGATTGGCTCCATGCTTCAGGAACTCGCCGGTGATCTCCGCCATGCGCTCGACACCCATGAGGAAGACTTTTGTGCCATCGGCGGCAGCGAGCTTCGCGTAGTCGAGGCTGGTTTCAGCCTTCGTCGGGTCTTCATGACCGGTGAAAATGGTGAGCTGGGAGGCGTGGTCGCGGTGGGTGACGGGGATTCCCGCATAAGCCGGAGCGGCAATGGCGCTGGTGATGCCGGGGACGATCTCGAAGCGGACACCGGCTTCGGCGAGCTCAGCGGCTTCCTCAGCGCCACGACCGAAGAGCACGGGGTCGCCGCCTTTCAGACGGGTGACGGTCTTGCCCTCGCGGGTGAGTTTGACGATGAGGGCATTGATTTGATCCTGCGGCAGGGCGTGGTCGCCAGCTTTTTTACCGACGTAGATTTTTTCCGTGCCCTCTTTGGCATAGCGAAGGAAGTCGGGATTGCAGAGGTAGTCATAGACGAGGACGTCGGCGACCTCGATGCACTCCTTGCCTTTGATGGTCATGAGACCGGGATCACCTGGGCCGGAGCCGACGAGGTAACAGATGCCTTTGGAGAGAGCTGGAGCGGTGGGGGAGGCCATGCAGGAGGGAAGGAATAAAAACGCCCGCCATGCTGTCGAGGCTGCCACGGGCTGCAAATGCTGATGTTGCGCCGGGCGCGTGCGCCTTTTTGAAAAAGGAGAAGTGTCAGGGAACCGCAGCATGGACAGGCATGCTGCCGTTGCTTCCTTCCGGACCTGGCGGGGTTCGCGAGCTGGACATCCGCGGCCCCTGACAGCGCCGAGATAGGCGTGTCAGCCAAATTGTGCAAGCCAGAATCCAAGCCCGATTCACAAGCTAAATGAGCGGATCTGAAAATTGGTGTTGTCGAAAAAGCAGGGATTCGGTAGAAAGACCCTCTAATTCACCTTTTTCACTCACAATCATGGTCTGGAAGATCCTCTCTATTTTCGCTGCAGCCTGCCTCGGCGCCTCCTGTTACTTCGCTTGGTCCAATCAAAAAGACCTCGCGGCAGAACGTGATCGCGAATCCAACGCGAAGGCCAATTTGAAGGCAGCCCAAGACTCTAAGAAGGAGGGGGATGAAGCACTCATCGCCAAAAAAGCCGCTCTTGAAGCCGTGCAAAAGGACCTCGCCGCTCAAAAAGAAGAAACAGTAAAACTGGGCGTCCAAGTCCAGGAAAAGGAAGTCTCCCACGGCATCGTCAAAGGCAACCTCGAACAAATCCAACAGCAGGTCGCCGCAGTGGAAAAACAAATCGATGACGCTGGCGACATTGAGAAGCTCATCGCCCAGGTGGAAAAACTGAAAAAAGATCAGGCCGAAGCCGAATCCGCTGTCGCCAATCAGACACAGCGACTCGCTTCCGCCCAGGAAGCCTACACCAGCCTCGTGGCTGTCACGGAAAAGCTCCGTGAAACAGAAGCTAGCGGTCGCCGCGGCGTGGTGGACCCCACCTTCACCGCCCGTGTTTCTCAATATTTCCCCGAATGGGATTTCGTCATCCTTAACAAAGGCAACTCCGGCGGCGTTTTCGCGAATGCCGATCTGGACGTGAAGCGTGGCAAAGATGTGATCGCCCGAATCAAAGTGAAGAATGTCGAGCAATATGGATCCATCGCTGAGTTGATCCCCGGCTCGCTCGCCGCAGGTCAGGCTATTCGCACGGGTGACACCGTCGTGGCTTCTGCCACTCAGGCTGCTGCACCTCCAGCACCTGCCCCAGG
>JBIKIA010000057.1:0-14205 GCA_044361885.1 Prosthecobacter sp.
CTCCCGCCCCGCCTGCTGGTGCACCAGCCATGGGAGCTGATCCATTCGGTGCTGCACCTGCTCCTGCCGGTGCCCCCGCCGCCGCCCCGGCCATGGGTGCAGACCCCTTCGGTGCCGCCCCTGCCCCTGCCCCCGCCGCCGCTCCGGCCATGGGTGCGGATCCCTTCGGTGCCGCGCCGGCCCCTGCTCCAGGAGCTACTCCTGCAGGTACGGCTGACAAACCCAACACCGCCGATCCTTTCGGTGCTGCTCCTGCCCCCAAACCCTGATCACTCCGACTGACTGCCTCCACCCGGATTTTTAATCTCTCCCGACTCCCCCTCCATGACCAAAGTACTTTTCATCCTCAGCGCCGTCATCATCTTGGTTTCGGCGTTCTTCGCCTATCAGAACGGGCGTGAATTTACCCGCGTCCGCACTGCTGTTGCCGTCGTGAACATGCAAGTCCAGACAGCCCTGAATGACGTCAATAAAATCGTTACCGAGGTCAATGGCGTCATCGCCAACGTCGCCACCGTACAGGGCGAACTCGACATCGAAGGTGAAAAAGTGAAGAGCCAGAAACTCAAGCTCGCCCAAGTCGAAAACGATTTGAAGCGTGACCAAGACCAGCTTGATGTGAGCAGCAAGAAGCTCGCCGATCTCCGTGTCCGTCTCGGCAAATTGCCTCAAGGCATGAAGCCGGAGACGATGGTCGAAGAAATCAACGGCATGAAGAAGGCAACCGCAGAATTCCAAGCCCAGGTCGAACTGAAGAAAAAGGAAGCTGAAGCCGAGGAAGCCAAGATGGGTGATGCCCGCAAGGCTTACGAAGAGATCGTTCGCAAAATCGAAGACCGCAAAAAATCCTTTGATCGCAACAGCCTCGTCGCACGCATCGTGGCCGTGAATACCGCCTGGGGGTTTGTGGTGGTCGATGCTGGCCAGAGTGGTGGCATCACCGAGGCGACCAAACTCCTTGTCACCCGTGGCAATCAGACCGTTGGCAAGCTCAGCATCCTCTCGGTTCAGGACAACCGCACCGTGGCCAACATCCTTCCGGAAACTCTCGCCAACGGCATGAGCATCGCTCCTGGAGATCGTGTCATCCTGGAAAATCTGCATCAGTGACCCCGGATCACGCGTAACTGCGTATCCTGTGCCGCCCATGAATACACGCCTCCCCCTCGCCGCCCTGCTCGTGCTGACCGCTGTCAGTACCCTAGTCTCCTGCGGCTCATCCGAAGAGCCTAAACGACGTGAACGCACTCCGCCTCCGGTCGCCGACAGCACCATGCCGTGGAACCGCCCCGCCAAATGGGAAGGCGCAGGGCGCTATGGACAGATGATGCCCGGCAGCCGCTAAACTCCGGCCACAACCTTTAAGAAGCGGACATTCCTAACCAGAATGTCCGCTTTTTTTCGCCCCCGCTTTCGATCAGAATCAAGATCTGCAAAGATTGCTAGAACACCATCCGAAGGCCGAGCATCACGCGGGTTTGATCTGCTGAATTTTCCGAACCTTCCAGTTCAGTGCTGAACCTCTGCCAGCCAAAATAGAGCGAGGATTTCGGGCAAAGCTGCCAGGCAGCGGTTAGCCCCATCGCCTGCTGGTCTGTAGTTTCCCAGACTCTTACCAGAGCCTGTGACTGGCTATCCGTTTCAAAGTGAGTGTAGCCGTAACTCGCTGACAAAGTCAGCTTTCCAAAAGTCTGCTGGAGTCCGGCAACTCCGCCGTAGGAAGATGTGTCCCCGGCAAAGGCACCGCCAGAATCATCCGCCACCTCGAAGTGACCACTGACGCCGAGGCTGGCACCTTGCCAAAGCGCGGCTTGGATGCCGTAGTTCACAAAATGAGCTTGCACATAATTGCTCACCAGAGCCAGATTGGCCTCGTAGCCCGCCGACAGCTCGTGAACCACGTTTTTCGAAAGCCGACCGCTCAGAGTCAGGGCGTAGAAGGGAGCAGGTCCCAAGTCAGAGTTATCACCCGTGTTGGTAAAAAACATGCTGGGAGTCGGGTTGGGATCAAAAGGATTACCCCCGGCGAAAATAATAGTGTCTGACAGAGTCTCAAAACTCATGCCCTGAACGCCTGCATCCAGCCTCAGCCGATGTTCAAATGGCAGGCTGACCTCAGCAAACAGGCCCATGTGCCATTGCTCACCATCTGCGAAGAACTCACTCTCGTAAGCAGTCCAGGCATAGCCACCTTCGACACCTAGGCGTGCCGCCTTGCAGGCATCCCAACACAGGCCTGCGAGCACTGAATGAATGTCGCGCTCACCAAACTCACCCATTTCACTCCTCACGGGGCTCGACGAGGCCCAGTTGTAATTCAGCGTCAGAGACAGATCCGTCCGTATCTGCCAAGTCACTGCTGCCCCGAGGTCATTTTGCCGGGTGGCAAAGAAAGGTGAGCGCACGAGGCCGGGAAGGATTCCCTGAGTGTTCAGCACTGCGTCGGGCCTGGCTGAAAACCGGTCATAGAGGCTGATTGTCACGTCGCCGATCTTCACATCGTAAGTCAGCGAACTTCCTGGCTGCATGAACCAACCCACGTCGCCATGGCTTGAAGAAAGGATGAAGTCATCACTGTCCGCCAGGATCACTCCACCTGCGGCATTTAGACTCAAGCGACCCGTTTCCAGACTGCCATGACTGGCGGAAATCGACAGCATCGTGCTCGACAGCCAAGCGTCGCGTCTGGAGAAGCCTGAATCCACCTCATTCCATTCAAAGGTCTGATCCAGCGCCATCCCCAGCGTACCTTGCCCGAACTTCTGCGAAGACTCCGGTTTCATCAGGGTGCCCGACCAAGGGGAAAGGCTGGACCGCTGCGCCTGATACTGGCTCGGGTAACCGGTGAGGTCACCACGCAGCCTCGTGGCTCCGGCATTGCTGTCACTCAAAGCAGATGGGTTGGTCAGACTCCGGCTTTGGTCTAAAAGCAGGCGATCATTCCCCACCGGGTCCTCCTTCGTGATCTCGCTACTGCGATCCCTCAGCTCCCGCAGCAGCCCTGAACTTTGACTTGGAGAAACCCCAAGCTGCGCCTGCGCGAGCGAACCCATCAAAGTGCTTATGCAGAGAAAAGGAAGGGAGTATTTCCGCATGAAAGAACCTGTGCTACCCGCCCCATGCGCGAATGACAAGAAGCAAAAGCCCATGAACTCAAAGCCTCTGGGGCAACATAAACACGGTTGCACTCAGGCCGCAGCGTGATGAAGTCAGCGCGCTTCTCACCTGATGGACTGGGCCCACCCGAAACTACTCCTGCTCGCGCTGCCCGCGTTTGCGCTGCTGCTATGGTTCGAGAGCCGCTCGGCGCATCCGATGCATGGGCTGCGGAAGCGGCTGCTGCTGATCATCCGGGCGGTGATCGTGCTGCTGGCGCTGCTAGCACTGGCAGGTCCGGCGCGGGTGACGCAGACGGGCAAGAAGGCGCTCGGCATCATCATTGATGCGAGTCAAAGCATGGGCGCCGAGGGACTGACGAAGGCGCTCGATACCGCGCAGGCGATCCAGAAGCAGGCGGGTGGCTCGGCGGAGACTTTTCTTGTGCGACTCGGCAACCAGCCGGAGCTTCTCAGCAGCGACACAGCGCTCGATCCAGCTCAGCAGTTACTTTGGCAAAAGGATCGCGGTGGTGACAGCCATTACTCGGCAGCCATCGACTACGCGCTCGCCCTCTTCCCCGCTGGGGCGAGCCGTGACCTCATCCTCATCGGCGATGGTCACGAGACACGCGGCAGCCTTCTCAACGCGGCGCAAGATGCGGCGGTCTCGGGTACTCGGCTTCACGCCATCCCCATCGCCGGGCCGCAGAAGCCGGATGCGCGGGTGCTCCAGCTCACGCCGAACCGTTCACGGCTCACCGAGGGCGCGACTTTAAAACTCACCGCGCAGCTCGAGTCCACCATCGAGGCCGCAGGCACGCTGAAGCTCTATGAAAACGGCGTGCAGGTGGAGCAGCGCAGCATCTCGCTGAAGCCTGGCAAGCCGCAGAGCGAGACCTTCACCCGCACACCCGGCGTGCGGAACATCTACAAATACCGCGCCGTGCTCGAAGGCATCGCGGGTGATTCTTTGCCCGCGAACAACAGCGCCCTCACACTCGTGGATGTGCGCGGCAGACTGCGGCTGCTTTACATCGAGAGCGATGCCACGGAGGGCCAATACCTCATGCAGGCCATGGAAAAGGAAGGCGTGCAGCTCGAACTGCGCCAGCCCGGCGGCATCCACGGCACGCTTGATGCGCTCTCCGGCTATGACGGCATCATCCTCAGCGATGTCCCCGCGCATCAACTCGGCGAACCCACGATGAATGCCATGCGCGACTATGTCGATAAACTCGGCGGCGGCTTGATCATGCTGGGCGGGCCGCAGAGCTTCGGCGTCGGTGGATACTACCGCACGCCGATCGAGGAGATTTTGCCTGTGCGGCTGAAATCGCCCGATGAAGAAGAGAAGCAAAGCGCCGCCGTCGCCATCGTGATCGACCGCTCGGGCTCCATGGCGGGCGAGAAGTTGGAGATGGCGAAGAGCGCCTCCATCGCCACCGCAGAGGTGCTTGGCAAAAATGACTTCATCGGCGTCTTCGCCTTTGATAGCGAAGCCCATGTCGTCGCACCGATGACGCGCCTCACCTCCACTGCTGCGGTCGCGGGACAGATCGCTGCGGTCGCTTCCGGTGGTGGCACGAACTTGCAACCCGCCTTTGATCAAGCACGGATCGCCCTCCAGCGAGTGAAGGCGAAGGTGAAGCACATGATCATCCTCACGGATGGCCAGACCTCCGGCAGCGGTTACGAAGGCCTCGCCTCGCAGTGTCGCGGCGAAGGCATGACCATCTCCACCGTGGCGATTGGCGAGGGCTCGCACGTCGCGCTCTTGCAGGCCATCGCGAGTGCGGGTGGCGGACAGAGCTACAGCACCATGGATGCCGCCACGATCACGCGCATCTTCACGCAGGACACCCTCATGCACACGGGGCGAATGATTCGCGAGGAGCCCTTCCAGCCTGAGTTTGTTGAAAAGCACCCCATGCTCGCAGGCTTCGAGAAGTGGGACTCCCCTGCCCTGCTCGGCTATGTGAAGACCCTGCGCAAAGCCACCGCCCAGATCCCGCTCGTCACCGATCTCGGCGACCCGTTGCTCGCGCATTGGCGCTTTGGTTTGGGCAAAGTCACCGCCTTCACCAGCGATGCGAAGAGCCGCTGGGGATCGCTTTGGATCACCCGCTGGCCGGGCTTCAGTCGCTTCTGGTCGCAAGTGCTGCGTGAGACCGCACGCCCGCCGCAGGGCCGCCACATGGACCTCTCCGCCGAGACGAATGGCGATGAAGCCAAGCTCCGTGTCGATCTCCAAGAAGACGCCGGAACTCGCGCGAATGACGCCCGTGTCGATGCCGAGATCTTCTTCGTCGCCGCTGATGCCCTCGGTGCGCCTTTGAAACCGTTGCAAAAGATCGCCCTCAGCCAGAGCGGCCCCGGTTTGTATGAAGGCAGCTTCCGGCCCGACCAGCCCGGCGTGTATCTCGTGCGGGCCCAAAGCGGAGCCGAAATGGTGTCAGCGGGCCTCGTGCATAATCCCAGTAGCGAAGCCAGTCTCGGCACCGTGAATGAAGCGCTGCTGCAAGAGGCCGTGAAGATCACTGGCGGCACCATGATGACCTCCGCCACGCTCCCCGACCTCAGCACCACCCGCGCCGTGCAGTATGTCGAACTCTGGCCCCCGCTCGTGATCGCCCTGCTGCTGCTTTTCCTCATCGATACCGCCATCCGCCGCTGGGAGCATGTGCTGGGCATTTGGGAGATGGTCGTTGCGCGCAGAGTGCGCAAAGCCTGAAAAAAGAACTGGCAAAGACTCCGGCTGCAACTAAGACTCCGACCCACAAAATTCCGCGCGGTTAGCTCAGCGGTAGAGCACTGCCTTCACACGGCAGGGGTCGCAGGTTCGAACCCTGCACCGCGCACCATTTTGTCTTTTGAATCACGAGTGCCCTGAACGGCACTCGTTTTTTATGCGCCGGACCTGGGCATGAAAAAAGGCAGGCTTTGGAGGCCTGCCTTTTTCGTTGGAGGGGACAATTACGCCACCAGAGTCTGCTCGCGGGCGGGGCCGATGCCAAGGAGGCCGATGCGGGCTCCAGTAAGCTCTTCGACGCGCTTGAGGTAGGACTTCGCGAGCGGGGGAAGGTCGGCGAAGTTTTTGATCTGGCTGAGGTCGGTTTTCCAGCCGGGATGGCTTTCATACACAGGCACGCAGGCTTCGATGTCCTCGATGGTGCTGGGCGGGTAACTGATTGTCTGGCCGAGCAGTGTGTAGGCGGTGCAAATCTGGACTTCATCGAGGCCGTCGAGCCCGTCGAGGTTGGTGATGGCGAGTTCGTCAGCTCCGTTCACCATGACGGCATAACGAAGAAGCACGGCGTCAAGCCAGCCACAGCGGCGGGCGCGGCCGGTGGTGGCTCCGAATTCGCGGCCCATGTTGTGGAGCATGTCGCCGATGGCGTCGTTCTCCGTAACGAAGGGACCGCTGCCGACACGGGTGGTGTAGGCTTTGCAGACGGCGACAACTTTGTCGATCATGCGTGGAGGTACGCCGGAACCGGTGCAGGCACCGCCGGAGGTCGTGTTCGAGCTGGTGACAAAGGGATAGGTGCCGTGGTCGATGTCGAGGTAGGTACCCTGCGCGCCTTCAAAGAGAAGGTCTTTGCCAGCCTGGATGGCTTCATGGCAGGCGACGACGGTGTTCGTGATGTGCGGCGCGAGTTCAGCGGCGGCAGCGAGGACTTTCTCCACGGTCTCTTCGACGGGAACGGCCTCGATGCCTGCGGCGACGATGACTTCGTTGTTGCTGATGATGCGTTCGCGCAGTTCGACGGCGAGCTTTTCTGGCTGGGTGAGCAGAATGGCACGGAGACCGTTGCGCTCAATCTTGTCCGCATAGGCAGGGCCGATGCCGCGTCCGGTAGTGCCGATGGCCTTCGTTCCACGCTTCGCCTCGCGGGCGCGGTCGAGAGCCTTGTGATAGGGCATCACGAGATGGGCGGTTTCGCTGATGAGCAGGTTCTTCGGGCTGATCTTCACGCCTTGGCTGCGCAGCTTGGCCATTTCTTCCAGAAGGCCGAAGGGATCGATGACGACGCCGTTGCCGATGATGCAGAGTTTGTCCGCCCAAAGGATGCCACTGGGAATGAGATGCAGGATGTATTTCTGGCCGTTGCTGATGACGGTGTGGCCTGCGTTGCTGCCGCCAGCGGCGCGCACGACGACGTCGGTGTTTTCGGTGAGGAAATCGACGATCTTGCCTTTTCCTTCATCGCCCCACTGGGCGCCGACTACGATGGTATTGGACATTTCTTGGAGTGATCGCGGCATGACGCCGCTAGGTTGAGTTGGGGGACAAAAAAGAAAAGCTGTCAGCCGTTCAGGCCGACAGCATTGTTCCGGCCTTGAGGTTCCGCATCAGGCGGCGAGATTCAGGAAGGTAAAGACTGCGTAACCAATGGCACCAAGCGCAATAAAGCCAAGAACGTAAAGCGGGCCATAGCCGTTGCTCTTCGGCTTTGCCTTCGGGCCGAAGCCCTTGCGGGCGCTGCGGTCGATGGCGATGGCTCCGTAGCCTTTGCTGGTCATGGTCCGAGTGGCAGGGGCGTAAGCATCGGAGTCATCGGCATAGTCGCCAAAGAAGACGACTTCGACGTGACCGATGTTGAAGCTGCCGCCATTGGCCATCTCCAGGCTTTCCACGCGCTGACCGCTGACGGAAGTGCCGTTGGTGGAACCGAGATCGGTGAAGATCCAGGAGTTGCCGTCGAAGACGAATTCACCGTGGTGACTGGAGATCGAATCGTGGGGGAGCACGATGCTGTTGTCATCGGCGCGGCCCAGCGACAGACGCTCGGAGCTGAGTTCGACTTCGCCGGATTGTCCCTCGGGGGTGGTGAATTGGATTTTTGCCATAGCGAGGATGGATTTAGCAGGGGCCGCCGGGAGTGGCAAGATGGAATAAACTACACCGCGTCACGAGTCAGGATGCTGTCCACGAGACGCATGGCACCGCCGGGGTTGGCATTTTGCAGCGGAGCAGGCAGACAATCGTCGGGAAAACCCTGGTAGCTGACCGGGCGGACGAAGCGCTCGATGCTGTCTGTGCCGATGCTGGTGAAGTAGCTGTGGCTGGCCGCTGGGTAGGGGCCACCGTGGTGCATGGAGGGGCAGGGCTCGATGCCGGTGCCGAAGCCGTTGAAGATGAGGCGGCCCACCTTGCGCTCCAGCACGCGCACGAGCGGGGCGAATTCGCGGAGATCTTCGGGCGTGCCGTGCAGAGCGGCGGTGAGCTGGCCGTCGAGGCTGCTAGCAAAGCGGAGCATGTCATCCAAAGAAGAGCACTCGGCGACGAGCGAGCAGGGGCCGAAGACCTCGCGGCGGAGTTCTTCATTGGCCTCCAGCACATCGAGACTGGTGGTGAAGATGCGGCAGGCGGCCTGAGTGGCGTCACTGTTTGGCTCAGCGGCGGAGGAACCGACGAGCTTCACCCCGCCGACCGTGTGCCAGACGGCGGTGCCCGCCTCGTAAGTCTCGCAGATGCCGCGATGCAGCATGGTCTGCGGGGCGACTTTGGCGGCATTTTCGGCAGCGCTTTGCAGGAAGGTGCCGAGATCCGCACCCTTGATGCCGAGCACGACGGCTGGGTTCGTACAAAACTGGCCCACGCCCATGGTCACGGAGCCGATGTAGGCTTCGCCGATCTTGGCGGCACGTTCCTTGAGTGCGCCAGGGAGGAGGAAGACGGGATTGATGGAGCCCATCTCGGCATAAACCGGGATCGGATGCGCACGCGCTGCGGCGATGTCCATCAGCGCTCGTCCGCCTTTCATGGAACCGGTGAAGGCCACGGCCTGGGTGAGCGGATGCTCGACGAGCGCGCGGCCAAGCTCATGACTGCGGCCTTGCAGGAGCGAGAAGCAGGCGTCGGGCAGGCCGACCTTTCTCAGCGCATGGAACATGGCCCGAGAAAGCAGCTCGCAGGTGCCGGGGTGAGCCGGATGGCCTTTCACCACGACAGGGCAGCCTGCGGCCAAAGCGCAAACGGTGTCAGTGCCCACGACGCCGATGGCGAAGGGGAAATTGCTCGCGCCAAAGACCACCACTGGGCCGAGAGGCACCATCATCTTCCGCACGTCCGGCTTCGGGGCTGGCACACGATCAGGCAGAGGGCGGTCGATGCTCAGTCCGGCCCAGGAACCTTCGCGGATGAGCGCGGCGAACATTTTGCACTGGCCGATGGCGCGTCCGCGCTCGCCCGTGAGGCGGGCCATGGGCAGAGCAGTCTCGGCATGGGCGCGGTTCAGAAGCTCATCTCCGAGAGCGAGGATCTCATCGGCCAGAGCTTCGAGCAGGAGCGCACGTGTCTCGGCAGGTGCGAGGCGCAGGTTATCAAAGGCACCATCAGCGGCTTGCAGAGCTTCATCGGCCTCAGTCAGTGTGGCCTCGCCGAAGTTGGGCTCCAGCTTCTGGCTCGTGCCTGGGTTTTCAGCCTGAAAGGGAGAATGCGTGGCGGCGGCTTCACGGCCTGCGATGAGATGATGTCCGGTGATCATGATGGAAATGGAATACGGTGGGTTGTGTCGAGTCGTAGGCCGTGATTTCAATGTGGCAAGGCTGACAATTGTTTTCCAGGGTTGCCATCGCCCGGCGATCCGGTTTAACTGGAGCTTCACCGTTCCCCTATTCCCACTTTTACCCCGCCCACATGATCGAAGTCCAGGACCTCACGAAGCAGTATGCTGGCCGCACGGCGGTCGATCACCTCAGCTTCCGCATCGAGCCTGGGCAGATTGTCGGCTTTTTAGGACCGAATGGTGCGGGGAAATCCACGACGATGCGCATCCTCGCCGGCTACATGCCGCCGACGAGCGGGCGGGCGACCGTGAACGGGCATGATGTCTTCCATGAGTCGATCGAGGTGCGGAAATCCGTGGGCTACATGCCCGAGACGGCCCCGCTCTACACGGACATGCGGGTCAAAGAATACCTCCGCTTCCGTGGCGAACTCAAAGGTCTCTCGGGCCGAACTCTGCGGACTCGTGTGGGCGAGGTGATGGATCTCTGCACGATCACCGATGTCCGCCGCCGCCTCATCGGCCACCTTTCCAAAGGCTTCCGCCAGCGCGTGTCCCTCGCGGATGCTCTGCTGCACAAGCCGCCGCTGCTCATCCTCGACGAACCGACCAACGGGCTCGACCCAGTGCAGATCCGTCAGGTGCGTGAACTGCTGAACAATCTGAAGCCGAACCACACGGTCCTGCTTTCCACCCACATCCTTCAGGAAGTCGAGGCCGTGTGTGATCGCGTGCTGATGATCCATCACGGGCGCATCCTGGCCTATGACACGCCCGACAAACTCACCCGCCAGCTCCGCGCTGCCTCGGTGGTGCAACTCGAAATGCAGGCGGAGGGAAAAGACGTGCTCACGCAGCTCGAAGCCCTGCCCAGCGTGCGCAAAGTCACACAGGACAGTGAAGAGGACGGCTGGCGCATGATCACGCTGCGAGTCGAAGCCCGCAGCGATGTGCGCGAGCCGCTCATGGATCTGGCATTGCGCCAGAAATGGAAGATCCGCGAGCTTCACCGCCAGCTCCCGAGTCTGGAAGATGTCTTCGTCGAGCTCGCCGCCTCGGAAGTGGCGAAGTGATCTCTGGTTAAGCCAGATCGAGGATCACCTTTCCTTTGCGTCCGCCCTCCATGGCGCGCTGCATGGCTCGGCGGTGATCCTTCATGGGAATGACTTCGTCCGTGGCGGTGAAGAGCGTTCCATCGAGGATCATCTTGGCCAGTGGCTCCAGCGCCTGATAAAGCTGGGCGGAACTGGCTTTCTCGAACCACTTCGTGATCCACAGACCGTGGAGGCGCAGGTTTTTGAAGATGAGAAACTTGTTCGGCACCTTCAGACTGCGGCGGCTCATGGCTCCATAGGTGACCATCATGCCTTCCGGCGATAGCAGGTCCATCAAACGGATGGCACTGTCGCCACCGACGGCGTTGGCGGCAAGCTGGACGGTCTGACCTTGAAGCATGGTCTTGGCGGAGAGCAGGCCTTCATCGTTGTCGAGCACCACCATGTCCGCCCCAAGGTCGAGCAGTTCGGCAATGAGTTCGGGCCGACGAACGAAGTTCAGCGTCTTCAAACCACGAGCTTTGGCGATCTGGATGACGGCGCTCCCGACGCCGGAATTCGCGGCGTTTTGAATGACCCAGGCTCCGGGCTCCAGCTCGACATGTTGGGTGAGCAGATGCCAGGCAGTGACGGGATTGATGCGCAGCGTCGCGGCCTGGACGCGGTCGATGCCGCCCGGCAGAAGGGCGAAGTGATGCTCGGCGGCGGTCATGTGCTGCGCCCAACATCCGGCGCTCAGCAGCGGGATGACGACATCGCCCGGCTTTAAAGACACGACATCGGGACCGACTTCCTCGACCTCGCCGCAGCCCTCGTGTCCAGGAATGGCAGGTGGGTGCGCGGCGCGTCCGTAGTTGCCTTCGATGAAGTTGATGTCGGCGGGATTGATCGGCGCATAACGCATCACCACTCGGACTTCGTGGCCGTGCAGGGGGACAAGGGGACGCTCGATGAGTTCGAGCACTTCGGCAGGATTGCCCGTGGTGGGGAAGGAGAGGCAAAGAGACATGGTGATGAATGACGAAAAAGAACGAAGCCCGAATGATGAATCATCACGCGGGCTTCGACATTCGTCATTCGGGTTTCGTCATTCTATCACGCCGTCGTCTTGCGCTCCTGGTTCAGCCCCATTTTGCGATAGAGCGTAGCGATGCTGATGCCGAGCATGGAGGCGGTCTTCTCGCGGGAGCCGTTGTTGTATTTGAGTGTGTCGTTGATGAAAAGGCGTTCCTGGCCGCGGATGAAGTCGTCCAGTGTAGAGCCAATTGGGAGCTGGGTGGTGCCACCGGTGGCCTTGGGTGTGGCGACTTCGATCTGCTGGCTGACTTTGGTCGGCAGGTCGGAGGGGCGGATGCGGTCCCCTTCCGCAAAGGCGCAGGCGCGCTCGACGGCATTGCGCAGTTCGGAGATGTTGCCGGGCCAGGGATACTTTTCGAGGAACTCGAGGGCGTAGGAGTCGATACCTTTGGCCTTCGAGTCGGTGCGTTCGGCGAGTTCTTTGAGGAAGTGATCGGTGAGGGGTTTGATGTCCTCCCGGCGCTCACGGAGCGGAGGGATCTTCAGCGGGACGACGGAGAGCTTATAATAAAGGTCTTCGCGGAAAGCGCCCTTTTTGGCGGCTTCTTCAAGACTGACCGTGGTGCTGACGACGAGGCGGAAGTCAGCTCCATTCGTGTTCCAAGCGCTGCGGCGGGCCTGGGCCTCATCAAGAAATGTATTGAGCTGCGCCTGGATGCGCGCCGGCAGCACATGGATCTCAGCGAGATGCACGGTGCCACCATTGGCACGACTGAAGATGCCTGTATTGGAGGTACCGCCATGGCCGAAAAGCTCGGCTTCGAGCGTATCCTCAGGCAAAGAGCTGCACTGAAGCTCCTTGTAAGTGGCCGCACTGCGGCGGCTGGCTTCATGCAAAGCACGGGCGACCATGTGCTTGCCGACTCCAAACTCACCTTCGAGAAGCACCGGGCTGTCATTGTCAGCCACGCGGCGCACGATTTCAAAGATGCGCTGGATGGCATCGCTGTGGCCGATAAGCTTCGAGGCTGAACCGGAGCGGACGGAGGAGGAAGATGTGACTGGGATCGCGGCAGCGGATCCAGGATTGTTCCGAGCCAAGGCTTGATTCACGGTCTTGATGAGGTCCCCGAGGTCGAAGGGCTTCGTCAGGTAATCGTAGGCACCTAGGCGCATGGCCTCCACGGCAGTCTCGACGCTGCCATGGCCGGTGACCATGATGACGGCGGTGTTTGGGAACTGCTCCCGGCACATGCTGACCAAGTCGAGCCCGTTCACATCGCCAATGCGGAGGTCCACGATGACAAGATCCGGCTGCTGCTGGCGGATGGCCGCCATACCGTCGATGCCAGTGATGTGACCGAAAACGGTGTGCCCAGCAGCACGGCAGAGCTTACTCATCAGCTCCAGAATTGCAGCTTCGTCGTCTATGATTACCAGTTTCGCCATAAAGTTGTCAGAATGTGAGAGTCAAAGTTGACTATTAAATATGCTAAAGGACCGGGCTGCAGGCGTCAATGAGGTTTTCGCATTTTCGCGAAAAGCAAGAACACTCAACTTCGAATATCTGAGCATCAAGCACTTAGGACAGGCTCGGACGAGGTTTTTAAACCCCTTCGTCCTTGTAGGCTTCCTCCAAAGGAGTCCCTTTGGCCCGAGGTGTGGAGGGACGCATGTAGCCCTCCCTCCCTTCCGAGGCATCATCCATGACGGACATCTCCATCGGTTGAGCATCCAGACTCTTCTGAATCATCTCCCAAGCTCCGCGCATATCCCCAGTTTCAGCCAGTACTGAGGCAAGCTCACGAGTCAGAAACTCGGGAGACTTGGGCAGGGAGATGACCTTTTCCAAAGTGCGACGGGCAGACTTCAGATCTCCGGCAGATCGCTGGGCATAGTAGAGTTCCACGCCAGGCAGTGGATCAACCGGATTGAGAACAAATAGCCGTTCCAATCGAGGGATGTCGGCAGCACTCAGGACAGCCGAGCGGACAATTGGAGGCTGGTAACGCTGAGTCAGGCGATAGGCGGCTTCAAATTTACCGGACTGCGCCAGATGATGCGCAAGAGATTTCCAGCCGTATGCCTGAAGCTGGGGCGTTTTTTCCAACAAAGCCACGAGCTGATGACGATCCCCCTTTATTTGCCAAAGGTGAATCAGGTACTGGATCTGCGATGTGTTCAATTCCGTCAGGTTGGGATGCTCTTCTAGAAACTCATCCAGGCAAACCTGCCAACGTTCGCCTGTAAGAAACTGCGCGGACAAATAAATGAGCTGGAGGGATGGCCGGTTCGCCATTTTCCATAAATCCCGGTGCAACTCGGGATAGGCTGCTGATTCTTGGAGAATGGTCTGATAAAGCGGCACGGCATTGTCGAAACCACGCGGGTAACGTTGCATCACCTCCTGCCAAGGGATCAATGCCATCTTCGGCTCGTAGGCCAGCCAGATTCGGCCCTCATCAAAACAGATCAGGCCATAATGAGGCTCCAAGGCTCGCATGAGCCCGAAATCCTGGAGAG
>JBIKIA010000355.1:0-5260 GCA_044361885.1 Prosthecobacter sp.
CACCAACCCCGGCACCGCCGATCTGACCAGTCTCGTGGTGACCACAGACGGGCCAGATGCCTCCGCCTATACGTTGAGTTTACTGAGCGGAACGAGCATTGCGGCAGGCACAGGTGCAGCCACTTTCACCGTGACCTTTTCCCCCAGAAGCGGTGGGGTAAAGACGACCGTTCTCCATATCGCCAGCAACGTGTCGGGTGCGAAGAACCCCTTTGACATTACTCTCACTGGGAATGCACCGGTGACCGCCCAAGCCGCACAGACCCTCGACTTCACGGTGCCGACGAAGCTCCATCTGGCAGAGAGTCCCTTAACACTCATTGCCAGCAGCAGCTCTGGCTTGCCAGTTTCTTATGCTTTGGTCTCTGGCCCTGCTACGTTGTCGGGTGATGTCCTGACTTTCACCGGCACGGGGGCGGTGAAAGTGCGCGCGAGTCAGTCTGGCAATGCGGACTTCCTGGCAGCCGTTCCCGTGGAGCGCACGATCACGGTGGCCGCGAACCCGTCGACTCTGACGCTGGCGAATCTCAGCCAGACCTACACCGGCACGCCCCGCCCGATCACCGTGTTGGGGGCCGTAGGAGAGGTGGATGTGACTTACAAGGTGGGCTCTAGCTATGTCTCCGATGCGCCCATCAACGTCGGCTCCTATGCGGTGAAGGCCGTGGCGGGCTCCATCACTAAGACGGGCACCCTCGTCATCACCCAAGCGCCGCTTTTTGTTCAGCCCTATGACCAGCGCAAGTTCGCCGGGCAGGTGAATCCTGCACTAGGGTTCAGCTACAGCGGCTTCCTCGGCGGCGACAACGCGGCGAACTCGGTGAGCAAGGCACCTGTCATCGCCACGACAGCCTCCGCCACCAGTGCAGGCGGCCTTTACCCGATCACCGCCAGCGGCGGAACTTCGGCGAACTATCTTTTCGTTTACCAAAAGGGCACGATGAAGGTGGAGACCTTTGCCGCCGCGTATGAAGTGCTGCTGGTGGATGAAGGCACCCTGCGCATCTCTGCCAAACTGGAGCTGACTGTGGCAGCGAGCAGCAAGACCTTCACCGGCAAGCTCACCACGCCCACAGAGACGGCTGCCCTCAGTCTCAAAGGCACTCTGACGACCAACACGGCCAACGAAACGGCCAGCGGCACCACCACGGTAAAAAAGGGCGAAAACACCTATCTCGTTGAGGTAACCCTGCCTCTGACAGGTGATTTCACCGCAGAGGCCAAACAGAATGGTGTCACCCTGGGTAAAGCCACGAATGGCCAAAAGCTGCTGACTCTGGCAAAGGGGCAGATGCTCAGCTACATCGGCACGCACAGCGCCCTGCTGGCCCCGGCGACAGGTGTCGGCGCGCCTGCTGGAGCCGGGTGGGCCGTGGCGACGATCGATGCCAAGGGCCTGCTCAAGTTCACCGGCAAGCTGGCCGATGGCACGGGTCTGACCGCCTCACTGGCTGCGGATGTGAGCAGTGATCCAGGCTACCGGCTGTTCATCCAGCCTTACACGCCAGCCCGCACAGGAGCCTTCGTGGCGGGTGCCTTTACCCTTAAGCCGCAGACCGATGAAGGTCTGATCGGGCGGCGCTACGTCGCCTTTGAAGATGCCGCCGACCTCACCTGGGTGAAGGCTGAGCGGCAGCAGGACAGCTCCTACCGCGCCGGGTTCGGTCCGGTGGACACACGATTCACTCTCGATCCCTGGCTGCCTCCTGTCCCTGCGAAGGGGCTCATCCCCGCGATCACTCTAGCCCAGCGGCTGGGTCTGAGCGGACCAGCCAATGAGTTTACTGCCCGGCACAGCACCATCAGCAGCCCTTTATTTGGCGATCTCCCCATCACCCTGGCCCTCATTGCGACGAATGCCGTGAGCATCGTCGCGCCGACGACCACGCCCGCGAACAGCACGAAATGGAAAGTCACCATCGCTCCCGCGACGGGCGCATTTGTTGGCAGCTTCGAGCTGAATGATGACGGCAAGAAGCGCAGCGTGCCCTTCGCCGGCATGATGCGTCAGTCGCCGAGCACCGATACCAGCGGCTTGATCGGCGATGGCAACTTCCAACTGCCCTCACTGACACCAGCACCGAACAATGAAGTCCTGTCTGGGGAGGTGGGCTTCGAACGGTGATGTTGACGAATGACTGCTCCACAGGGCTCACCCGCAACATGAGTTTCCGGCACCACTCATCCACAGAGAAAGCCAGTTGCTCCCATTGTATTCACAACGGTTCGACGCCCTACTCCGCTGCCCATGGCCGAGTCTGCTACCAATCTCCTTCCTGCCGCTGCCGCTCCGGGCGAACTGCCTGCGCGTGATGCTGCCAAGCCGCCGCAGGCCAATCCCTTTGGCCGGAAGAAGGGCGAACCGACGGCCGAGGAACTGCTGGCGAACATCAATCGCGCGCTGCCTTTCTCCGATGAAGCCGAGAAGGGCGTGCTCTCCAGCCTGCTCCAGGACCCGAACGAGCGTCTGGGCGAGAGCCGCATCACCCTGGCGGCGGCGGCTTTCTACCACGAGGCGAACCGCACGATCTACGAAAAGCTGCTGGAGTTTCACGACAAGAACCTGCCCATCGACCCGGTCATGGTCACGAACGTGCTGCGGGATCAAAACCTGCTCGACCGCGTGGGCGGACCGGCGGCGATCACGGAGTTGTTCACATTTGTTCCCAGCCCGGCTCACTACCAGCATTACAAGAAGATCGTCCTCGACAAGTTCATGCTGCGTCAGGTCATCCACGCCTGCTCGAAGAACATCCATGAAGCCTACGAGTTCGGCAAAGAGCAGATGGATGGCGATGTCGGTACGCTGATGGATGTCGCCGAGCAGCGCATGCTGGCCGTGCGCGAATCGAGCGGCAAGGAGGACAACATGAAGTCGCTGTCCTCCCACGTTGCGGAGGCCATCGACAGCATCCAGTACATGCTAGAGCATCCGGGTCAGCTTCGGGGACTTTCCACGGGTTACAGCGTTTTGGACAAGCTCAGCTCCGGTCTGCAAGGCTCGGAAATGTTCGTCATCGCCGCCCGTCCTTCGATGGGTAAGACCTCTCTCGCGATGAACCTTGTGGAGCACGTCTCCGTGGATTGCGGCCACGCCACGGCGGTCTTCAGCCTGGAAATGAGCGCGACGATGCTGGTGCGTCGTCTTCTCGTCTCCCGTGCCCAGCTTTCCATGCAGGATCTTTCCCGAGGTCTGCTTTCCCGAGCGCAGCAGGAGGCTCTGGCCAAGGCCACCCGCGAGCTTCAGAAGGCGCAGATCTTCATCGATGACACTCCGGGTCTCGACGTGATGGAGATGCGTGCGAAAGCCCGGCGTCTGAAGAAGCAGCACAACATCAAGCTGATCATGATCGACTACCTGCAGCTCGTGACCAGCAGCAGCAAGCGAGCGAAGGACAACCGCCAGATCGAAATCGCCGAAATCTCCGCCGGCATCAAAGGCATCGCCAAAGAACTCGACGTGCCGGTGATCGTGCTGGCCCAGCTCAATCGCGCTGTGGAAAGCCGCAAAGGGCAGCGCCCCGTGCTCTCTGATCTGCGTGAGTCCGGCTCCATCGAGCAGGATGCGGACATGGTGGGCCTGCTGACTCGTGAAGACTACGCCGGTGCCAAGATGGAGGTCGGTGACGAGGAGGCTGAGGCCAAGAAGAAGGGCCAGGCCGTGCTCATCCTGGCCAAAAACCGAAACGGCCCCACCGACGACGTGCCCCTGCGCTTCATCGACTACGCCATGCGTTTCGTGGAGCGCACGGGTGGGGAAGAAGAGCCGGACTCACCTTAATCTGGCATCCTCGCCCCGGCGGTGGAGTTCGCGAAAGCCTCCACACCGCTTGCTGGAGCGTATTGAATGCGTTAAGCATCGCCCCCCCTCATGCGAATCCTCCACCTCACGCCCGGCACCGGCAGTTTCCACTGCGGCAGTTGTCTCCGGGACCACGCCCTGATCCGTGCCCTGCGCTCCCGCGGCCACGATGCGATCATGGCGCCGCTCTACCTGCCCCTGGTCACGGACCGCGAGGTGAGCAATCCCGAGATTCCCGTGCAGGTCGGTGGTGTGTCGCTTTACCTTCAGGAAAAGATGCCCTGGCTGCGCTATGTGCCGCGCTTCCTGCTCAGTTGGCTGAACCGGCCCGCGTTGCTGCGCTACGCCGGTGGCTTCATCAGCATGACGAGCCCCCACGATCTCGGCCGCATGACCCTCGGAGCCCTCGCCGGTGAACAGGGGAATCAATGGCCCGAGTGGCGGCGCGCGCTGGATTGGATCAAGAACGAGGTGAAGCCCGATGTCATCTCTCTCTCCAACGGCCTCCTGCTCGGCCTCTGCCCCGTGATCGAGCGTGATCTCGGCATCCCCGTCGTCGCTTCTTTGCAAGGTGAGGACTCCTTCCTCGATACGCTCGTCGAACCGTATCGCGAGCAATGTTGGGAGGCGATGCGCCAGAACGCGCAGCACGTCACCCGCTTCGTCGCCGCCAGCCATTACTACGCCGACAACATGCGCGCGCGTCTCGGTGTGCCTGCCGACAAGATGACCGTCGTCCACAACGGGCTCGAACTCACCGCCTTCGCCGCCGCCAAGCCGGATCAGAACTGGCCGACCATCGGCTACTTTGCCCGCATGATTCATGGCAAGGGACTGACCACCCTCGTCGATGCCTACATCCTCCTGCACCAGCGCGGCAGCGTGCCCCGCCTGAAGCTCAAGATTGGCGGCTCCAAGACGGCCGGAGATGAAAAATACCTCGCCGGACTGCGCGCCAAGCTCAAGGCCGCAGGTTGCGAAGGTCGCGTCGAGTGGCACCCAAACATCAACTTCAACGACAAGGTCAAATTCTTCCGCGACCTCACCGTTTTCTCCGTGCCTGCGACTTATGGTGAGGCTTTCGGTCTCTACATCCTCGAATCCATCGCCAGCGGTGTGCCTGTGGTGCAGCCGAGACATGCCGCCTTCCCCGAGCTGATCGAGATCACTCAGGGCGGTGTGCTTTGTGAGCCGGACGATGTGAAATCCCTGGCCGATGCCCTCGAATCGACTCTCCAGGACAGCCTTTTCCGTGAGAAGCTCATCAATCAGGGCATGGCCCGCGTGCGCAGCGAGTTCAGCGCTGCAAAGATGGCCGAGGCCTTCGAAGCTGTGCTCGTCGCTGCCAAACAGGGCTGACAGAGGGGAATTCGGCATTCAACTCATGGACGAGAACTGTGAAAAGGCCGCTTGCAGCCCGGTTCATCGCCGCTGACTGACTGCGGACTTAACGAACGC
>JBIKIA010000356.1:0-5254 GCA_044361885.1 Prosthecobacter sp.
CCGCCGCACGCAGGGCCTGTTGTTGGGCCAGTGCGGCAAAGGCGAGATAGCCAAAGCCGCTGCTGGTGGTCTTGAGGAAGTCGCGGCGATTGTAGGGCAGGGGAGTCATGGCGTGCGGGGTAGTCGCGCCATAAACCCGCTGTGCGGAAGGAAGTTTCACAACGTCCGTTGCTCAATCCGTGATTGCCAGAGGAAGCGCGATCCAGCCCCTGGCTCAGCGGAAAAGTGCACCGAGCTTCTTGCCGAGCAGGAGGCTGGCTCCGGCGATGGTGACGGTGAGGAAGATCATGGCCCAGACGCCGAGGGCGGCGGCGAGCTGGGGGCCGTTCCCCAGGGAGAGGATGAGGGAGTAGATGGCCTTGGTGATGGGGAAGTGCCCGGCCTGCTGGGCGAGGATCATGGAGTCGCTGACCTCCAGCATGGCAAAGGCGAAGGCGAGCAGACCTCCGGCGACGAGGTTCGGTGCGACGAGGGGCAGGGTGATGCGCCAAAGGGCACGCTCTGGAGTGGCCCCCAGGTTTTGCGCGGCCTCTTCCAAAGCGGGGCTGACCTGCTGGAAGCCGGCGCTGGCGGAACGGACGACATAGGGGAGGCGGCGGACGGCATAGGCGATGACGAGGATGAGCAGGGGGTCATCGCCGAGGATGAGCCAGTCGAAAGGCTGGCCGGGGCGGGTCATGGCGAGGTAACCGAAGGCGATGACGATGCCGGGGACGGCGAGGGGGAGCATGGCCATCATATCGAGGAGCTGGCGGCCCCAGAGGCGGGTGCGGACATTCACATAGGCGACGCCGATGCCGAGCAGGAGGGCGATGACGAGGGCGAGGCCGGAGTATTTGAGGCTGTTCGAGATGGAGCTGAGGGTGAGCTCGTGGCCGAGGGCGGCGTGGTAGTGGTCGAGGGTGAAACTGTGCGGGAGGACGGTGCCGTACCAGTCCGTGGAGAAGCTGAGGAGGACGACGCCGAGGTGGGGGATGACGGCCAGGACGGTGATGAGGGCAAAGAAGGCGGTGCAGGCGAGGCCTTTGCCGAAGGGGAGGCGGATGGTCTCGCGGGCCGTGGTGGCGCGGCCTCCGCCGGTGCCGGAGGCGCGGCCAAACAAGGTTTTGCTCAGCAGGTAGATGAGGGTGCTGAAGGTGAGCATGACCACGACGAGGGCGTAGGGGAAGGGATTCTCGCTGAGGTCATTCAGAGAGCGGAAGATCTGCACGGCGGTGACGCGCTCGTAGTCGAAGACGAGGGGGACGCCGAGCTCGGTGAAGGCCCAGATGAAGACGATGGTGCCACCGGCGAAGATGCCGGGCATGACGAGCGGCAGCGTGATGCGCCAGAGCCGCTTCCACGGCGGACAGCCAAGCGTGGCGGCGGCCTCCTCCATGGCGGGGTCCAGATTCGCCAGAGTGGCAGCGACATTTAGATAAAGGATGGGGTAGAGGTGGAGGACCTCCATGATGACGATGCCGGGCATCTGCCCCTCGGCGAACCAGTCGATGGGATGATCCCGGCTCATGAGGCCGAGGTTCATGAGCAGGCTGTTCAGCGCGCCCATCTGGCCGAGCATGGCCTTGATGCCGATGGCTCCGACGAAGGGCGGCAGCACCATGGGAGTGAGGACGAGGCTGTTGAGGATCGTTTTCCCTGGAAAGTCAAAACGCACAAAGAGCAGGGCCAGCGGCAGGGAGATGAGCAGGCAGCCGAGCGTGGTCCAGATGGCGATGAGGAAGGAATTCAGCAGGCCCTCGCGGTAGAGCTGGTTTTGAAAGACCTCGTAGATGAAGTCGAAGGTGAACTTGTGGTCCGGGGTCTCGAAGGCGGTGCGCACAGCGGTCCAGATCGGGAAGGCGAAGAAGCAGCCGAAGAAGGCGGCCATCACCAGGAAGATGATCAGGGAAAGCGAGCGGGACATGGGCTGGAGTTTGTCAGCAGGAATGAGGACAAGGCAAACACCGAATGCGCCGGGGGACTCAATCGAGGCTGGTTCTCGTCAGGAGACATGGTCGGAGGGGGGCGCGTCAGGCTGGAGGTCAAAGCGCCATGGGGCACCACACCCGAAGCATAGCCGGGTTCCGCGCTTAATTCGAAAGTGTGCCCAGCCAAGGTTCAAGGTTTAAGCCTGACGTTCCGGGCCGTTGCTGAAGCCGGAGTGCCATCGTGCCGATCACGAAGTGGGGTTTCACCCTATCGAAGCCGGGCGCTTCTTTGACGATAAAAGCACTGTCAAATGCCGCTGAGACAATCCCAACCGACACTCGCCACCCATCCTCACCATGACACTCCCTTCAGAAGCCCATCCCCAAAGCGTCAACGGCCGCCTTGCCGAGCACCTCTCCACCGCCAAGGAGACCATCCTGAACGAGTGGCTGGTGCGTGTCCGCGCCGACCCCAAAATCGTTCCCACGGAAAGCCTGGACGTTACCGCCCTGAGGAATCACATCCCGCACATCTTCGATGATCTCATCGACTCGCTTCGCCGTTACGGCAGTGAGGCCGTGGCTGATCGAGCGGTCAAAGATGCCGAGGTACATGGCGCCACGCGGCTGAAGCAGGGTTACCAGCTCACTGAGATGCTGCGTGAGATGAAGCACCTGCGCGCCGTGCTCATCTTCCAATTGCGGACCTTTGAAGAATTGAGTCCTGATGATGGCATGGCCGCCCGCCTGTTCATTGCGACCACGCTGCATGACTTTCTCGATGAGGTGGCCATTCAGGCCTCGGAGGAATATCTGTGGTCTCAACTGAACCTGCAAGACCCGCTTTCCATGGAGCAATCCAAATGCTAGAGGAGTTAATGTCGACCAAACAAACTCGCGCGCAATTGAGCGCCCTGGCAGCGCACCTGGGCGAGCGACGTGAGGCCATCTTGCTGCACTGGCGCAAGGCGACGGAAAATGCCGTGGAACTCACCATCGCCTCCTCGTTGACGCGCGTGCAGTTCAACGACCACATCCCCGGTGTGCTGGATTCCTTCGCCCTCAGGCTTCGCGCCTGGCCCGGCGTGGAAAGCGCCCGTGCCCAGCAGAATGAAAAGGACAAGGTCACCGAACACGGCTTACAGCGCTGGCAGCAGGGCTACCAGTTGCGCGAACTGACGCGGGAGTGGGGTCACCTGCAAATGGCGGTGATGGAGGAACTGGAGGCTTATGTTCTGGAGCATCCCGCGCTGGAGTCTGCGGTCATGCCGACGGCGCGGCGGGCTTGGGCGCAGCTGTGCTGGGACGGCATCAGCGACAGCGCCACGCAATACTGGCGGCTGCATCAGGCGGAGGCCAACGGCCATGTCCGTGAACTGGAGCAGGCATTGACCACGCTGAACGACCTCGACCGCGCGCGGGCCACGGCATGGCGCGATGCCGCCCATGATTTGAAAGGCAGCATGAGCGTGGTGACGGTCGCCAGTTCGGTGCTGGACGGCAGGAAGGTGTCCGCCTCGCAGCAGCAGGAATTCTCCCATCTTTTGCAGCAGGGCGTGTCATCCCTGCACGACATGCTCAATGACCTGATGAGCCTGGCGCGGCTGGACGCCGGCCTGGAGCACCGCAAGGTCGCCGCCTTTGATGCAGGCGTTCTGCTCACCGACTTTTGCGAAACCTCACTGGCGCTGGCCGAGGCGCGCGGCTTGTATTTGAAGATGTCAGGGCCGGACTCGCTGCAAGTGCATGGGGACCGGGCCAAGGTGCAGCGTATCCTGCAGAACCTGCTGCACAACGCCCTCAAATACACCCAGAGCGGCGGCGTCACCGTCATCTGGGGCGCTGGCAAAAGTAAAGACACTCCGGAATGGATGTTCTGCGTGCAGGATACCGGTCCTGGTCTGGACGCAGGCACTGGCACACCGCTGGCACGCCAGCTTTATGAAGCCACGCAGACCGCCCATGCGGTGGAAGACATTCACGCTGTGGGCAGCACCACAGGTGACATGCCCACGGCACCCACCGTGCCCGCTCAGTCAACGACTCTCCCCGCCAGTGAACTGCCCGGAGAAGGCGTCGGCCTCTCCATCGTCAAGCGCCTGTGCGAACTGCTGGATGCCAGCCTCGAGCTGGAAACCAGCCCCGGCAAAGGCTCGACCTTCCGCGTCGTGCTGCCGATGCGTTATAACAATGTTTTGAGGACTTCACCCACAGGTTAGGGTGCATACTTTCTCGATGAGGTGGCCATTCAGGCCTCGGAGGAATATCTGTGGGCGCAAAAGTCCCAGCCCCAAAGGTCTGAAGATCCATTGAAGGGGTCTGTCTGAACCCTGAACTCGGCACCACGTGAGACGGCTGCGCCGGAGACGGCGAAGCCGGAGAGGGGGAGGCTGAATGCGGTGGGGGAGGAATGAGCGGTTGCCAGGGCGGGGCTTGCTCGGGAAAGATGCTGGGAACCGTTCTCTTTGATTCCCTGTGCCTGAGCTGCAAAACCTTGTCTTCATCCAGAAAACCGCCGGGCGTGGCGGTGCTAAGAACCGTCTGCTGGACACACTCACCACGCTGAAGCAGGGCACGGACTGCGGGCTGCATGTGGTGACCTCGGAGACGGGGGAATTTACCGAGCGCTGTGAGCAGCTCGGGGTGCCGGTGACGGTGCATCCGCTGCCGGAGTGGCGGAAGTTCATGGAGCGGCTGCGCTTTCCCGGCGCGATGCGGGCGCTGGCGAAAAAGCTGCCCTTTGATCAGGCGGCCTGGGTGGTGAGCAATGAGATGTGGTGGGCGCCGCACGCGGCGGCACTGGCCCGACATCTCGGGGGGAAGTCCGCCGCGATCCTGCGGGACGGCATCGCGGATGCGGTGAAGGCGCGGAAGTATCGCCTTCAAGACAACGAGCTTATTTTGCCATCGTCGCTGAAGATCGCCCGCGGGCTGGACATCGACCCGGAGCTGAAGAAGCGGACGCATGTCTTCCTGGATGCGGTTTTGCTGCCGCCGACACGGGCGGAGTCGCGGGCCCAGCTTCAGGCGAAGATGGCGGGCACGAACCCGGAGGTGAAGCGCTGGCTGCTAGTGATCGGCCGTGTGCAGGCGCGCAAGAAGCAGACGGATGCGGTGCGGGTGCTGCGTGGACTGATGGATCGTGGCTACACGGACTTCGGGCTCATCGTGGCAGGGGACTGTGATGCGGACTACGAGCCGGAGATGCAGTCGGCGTTGCGTGAGTGCAGCGTGCAGGATCGTGTGGTGATGCTGGGGAACTTCTCGGACATCCGCGCGCTCTTTGATCTGGCCGAGATCTGTCTGCTGACGAGTCTGCGTGAGGCGCTGCCGGGCTCGGTGAT
>JBIKIA010000359.1:0-5212 GCA_044361885.1 Prosthecobacter sp.
GTTCAGCAGCTCGATCTCCTCAGGCTTGCCAGCGGATTCACCGGCGTTTTGCGCGATGAGTGCACGGATGCGTTTGCGGAAGCTTTCGATGTGCTCGCCGCTTTTGGTCAGCGCGGTGATCGTGCGATCCCAGCGCCAGCCTGTGGGGGATTGAGCGCCGCTGTATTTGAGCACGGTGCCGGACTGTGGATCGACATGATCGGCACGGACACGTTTGTTCGTCAGCGAGCACTCGCGCATGAGGTCGGCGAAGGTATCCACATGGCCGCTGGCCTTCCAGATGGCGGGATTCATGAGGATGCAGGCATCGAGCCCGAGCACGTCCTCACGCTCGCGGGTCATGGTGTTCCACCAGGCGGTGCGCAGGTTGCGCTTCAGCTCGGCACCGAGCGGGCCGTAGTCCCAGATGCCGCCGCAGCCGCCGTAGATCTCGCTGCTTTGGAAGATAAAGCCGCGGCGCTTGCAGAGAGAAACGATCTTCTCCATTTGCGCGATGGGGTTCTTGGCGTCGGTGGACATGGTGGTGGAATGACGAATTTGGGAATGACGAATGACGAAAGCTGGAGTGCCTCCGGCAAGGGGGCGCGAAGGGAGCCGCAGAGGGGGCTTTTCGCAAGGGAAAGGTAGTCTCACCGGCCGAGAGTGAAACGTTCGGCGGAAAAGAGGGCTTCTGTTGCACGCAGGCTTCTCTCAGCCCGCCCAATCTCTTTTCCAATCCAAGGAGCCCATCATGTCGTCTGCACTTCTTCGCTCACTATCGTCCTGCCTTTTCCTCGCGGTGCTGGGTTCAGCCCATGCCAACACCTTGGACTTCGGGGATCTGCCGGACACGCTCTACCCGACGAAGCTCGCGGCGGACGGGGCTCGGCATATCGCGTCGCAGTCGCTTTACCTCGGCTCGCAGCCGCCGGATGCAGAGGCGGATGGCCTGGCCAATCCGCTAGCGAATGGCGATGATATGACAGGCGCGCCGGATGATGAAGATGCGATTCATCCGCCATCACTTTTCCCGGTGCCGGGCATGACGCTGGCCTTTCCGATCAAGGCCACGAACTCGACGGGTGGCCCGACGAAGATCTTTGGCTTCGCCGACTGGAATGCGGACGGCGACTTCGCGGATGCGAATGAAACCTCCAGCGTGGTGGTGCCATCGGGCGCAGCGGGGGCGGTTTTCTGGCTGCCCTGGAGCGTGCCCGCCACGGCGACGACGACTCAACCGGTGGCCGTGCGGCTGCGCATCTCCTCAGACACAGTGTTAGGGCCGACGGGCCTGGCGCAGAATGGTGAGGTTGAGGACTTTTTCATCGTGGTTCATCCGCAAGAGACGGTGCTGGATTTCGGGGACCTGCCAGACACATCGGCTGGAACAGCGGCGGGCACCTTTGGCACGGGATCACCGCCGGATTACAAGACGCGCTCCGCAGACGGCGGCCCCTCACATGGCATCCGCCCTGGGCTCTTCTTTACCAATGACACAGGCAGTGCCGATGCGGATGTGGATGCGGAAAACGACGGCCAACCCACCGCGCAGGCCGATGGCGATGATCTGGGAAACAATGGCGATGAAATGGGTCTCTTCACGGCGCTAGCCAGCCAGACTTTGATCCCCGATGGCATGGCATCCAAACTGGAGTTGGAACTGGTGACCAGTCTGGCGGTCACGAACACAACCGGCATCTCGGGCAAGGTCGTGGCTTTCATTGATGCGAACAGCGACGGGGATTTCAACGATCCCGGCGAGCAAGCTCCAGCGATCCCAGTGCCTGGCGATGGCTCGGTGTCTTCGGTCCTGCCGACGTTCTCCTTTGCTATCGGCGGCTTCGCACCTGCGACGAATTTCTCCCGCACCTTCGCCCTGCGTTTCCGCATCACGACAGATACATCGGTCGGCTCGGATGGGGCAGCCACCGATGGCGAGGTGCATGATGCATTGATCACCCGCAACTTCACTCTGCCGAACTACAGCACGGCGGACCTCGACTTTGGTGACCTGCCCGCAGGCTACAAGACGCTGCGTGCGGACAATGGCGCCCGCCATGTGACGACGCAGGCGCTTTATCTTGGCACGCAGGTTCCTGATGGCGAGCCGGATGGCCTGCCGTCTCCTGCCTCGAATGGCGATGACCTGAATGCGAGCGACGATGAGAACGCGATCCGTCCGCCAACCCTCTATGCCGTTCCTGGCGTGCCGATCAGCCTCCCGATCAAGGCAACGAACGTCACTGGCAGCATGGCAAAGCTTCACAGTTTCGCGGACTGGAATGCGGACGGCGACTTCGCTGATGCGGATGAAACATCGAGCCTGAATGTGCCGAACGGCTCAGCAGCGGCGCTTTTCAATCTGCCCTGGAATGTGCCAGTCACCGCCAGCACGACCCTGCCCGTGGCCGTGAGACTGCGCCTGTCCACCGCGACTAGCCTGGGGCCGGTGGGCCGTGCCGATGATGGTGAGGTGGAGGATTTCTTCATCGCCGTGCGCAGCTCCTGGCAGGATTTTGGTGACCTGCCGGACAAAGATCCCGGGTCGGCTGCGGGCAGCTTCAGCGGCGGATCGACCCCAGATTACAAAACACGCACGGCTGACAATGGTCCCTCTCACGTCCTGCGCGAGGGACTGCATTTCCGCAACAACACAGCCAGCCCTGATCTCGATGTGGACGCGGAGAGCGATGGCCTGCCCTCGGCCAATGCCGACGGTGACGACACGAACGGTAACGATGATGAGCTGGGCCTCACGATGACAGATTTTGATTCGCATTACTCTCCTACAGGCTGGGGCACCGGCTCTCCATTACGGGACTTCGTTGTGGGTTTCACCATTCCTGTGACAAACACGACCGGCACAACCGCCAAAGTCCATGCTTTCATCGACTGGGAAGAGGACGGCGACTTTACCGACAGTTACGACAATCTAGCCAACGTGGGCTACGTCGAGTCCGTCGTTGGAGATGGATCACAGACAACCGCACGCTTTATCGGTGGAGTGATTTTGGGCGGCAGTTACGGCAATCCCGCCGCCTTCACTAAGAAGTTGGCTCTGCGTCTTCGCATCAGCACGGACACCAGCCTGACTGCCGAAGGCCCCGCCAGCGACGGCGAGGTGCATGATGAGTTGATCACGCTGAATTTCGATCCCGATCCAGGGACCACTCCCGAGTTGGATTATGGGGACCTGCCAGCTCCCTATCCAACGAAGCATTCAGACAACGGCGCACGGCATGAGGCCGGACAGATGCTTTATCTCGGCAATCAGGTGGGCGATGCGGAAGCCGATGGCCTGCCCTCGGCCATGGCAAATGGCGATGACGCGGATGCCATCGACGATGAAAATGCCCTGCCCGCAGCCTCGCTCCGTCCAGTGCCTGGGCTACCGATTTCCTTCCCGGTGCGGGCCACGAACGTCACAGGCAGTGAGGCAAAGATTCATGGCTTTGTGGACTGGAACGCCGATGGCGACTTCGCCGATGCGGGCGAGACCTCCGGCGTGCTTGTCCCCACAGGCTCGGCGAATGCGCTCTTCCGCCTGCTTTGGGATGTGCCCGCCACCGCCAGCACCACGGCCCCCGTGGCTGTCCGCCTCCGCATCTCCACCGATACAGTCGTAGGCCCCATCGGGCTGGCCACCGATGGTGAGGTGGAGGACTATTTCATCACCGTGTATCCCGAAGGCTCGGCGAAAGACTATGGCGACCTGCCGGACAAAGACCCCGGCACAGCTGCAGGCACTTTTGGCACAGGATCACCGCCGGATTACAAAACGCGCGTGGCGGATGGCGGCCCATCGCATGGGGTCACGCCGCATCTCTTCTTCGGCGGCGAAACCGAACCTGTGGACATCGATGCCGAAGCCGACGGTCAGCCGGACGCCACAAGCACGGGCGACGACCTAGGTGGCGATGATGACGAGCAGGGCCTGCTAAGCGCACTGACTTCACAGACCTTCATCCCGGACGGCATGGCCTCACAACTCGAGCTGGAATTGTTTACCAGTCTGGCTGTGGTCAATACGATGGGCTCCACGGCACGCGTGGTCGGCTTTATCGATGCGAACAGCGACGGCGACTTCTCCGATCCGGGTGAAGAAGCCCCAGTGATCCTGATGCCAAACAGCGCCGTGACGGAGATCGTTGAACCACGATTCAACTTCCGCATCGGCGGCTTTGCTCCGGCCACGAGCTTCTCGCGCACCTTCGCCCTGCGTTTCCGCATCACGACGGATGCCACCGTGGGCTCCGATGGCCCGGCGACCGATGGCGAGGTCTATGACGAGCTGATCACGATGAGCTTTAACCTGCCCAACTACAGCACCGCCGATCTCGACTTCGGCGACTTGCCCGCTGGCTACAAAACGCTGCGTGCGGCGAATGGCGCACGGCATCACATCACCCAGCAGCTCTACCTCGGCACTACACCGGCAGACGGCGAGCCTGATGGCCTGCCCTCAGCTCCAGCCAATGGCGATGACACTGCTGCCAGCGATGATGAAAACGCCATCCGTCCCGCCAGTCTCATGGCCGTTCCCGGATCACCGATCACCTTCCCGATCAAAGCAACCAACATAACAGGCAGTCCGGCGACGATCTTTGGTTTCGTGGACTGGAACGCTGATGGTGACTTCGCCGATGCGGACGAGACCTCCAGCATCGGCGTGCCAAATGGCTCGGCGGGCACGACCTTCAACCTGCCTTGGACTGTGCCCACAACCGCGAGTACGACCGCGCCCGTGGCGGTGAGACTGCGCCTTTCCACGGCCACGAGTTTGAGCCCCATCGGCATAGCACCTGATGGTGAGGTGGAGGACTTCTTCATCGCTGTGCGCAGCTCATGGCTTGACTATGGCGACCTGCCGGACAAGGACCCCGGCACGACAGCGGGCAGCTTCAGCGGCGGAGCGACGCCCGACTACAAGACGCGAGCCGCAGATGGCGGCCCCTCGCATGTGATCCGTCAGGGCCTCTCCTTTGCTAATGACACGGGCACAGGTGATGCAGCAGTCGATGCCGAAAACGACGGCCTGCCAAACTCGACCGCAAGCGGCGACAACCTCGACGGAGACGACGACGAACTCGGTCTTTTGTGGGCCATGACTTCCCAGACGTTTATTCCCGATGGCATGCACTCGCGGCTCGAGCTTGGCCTGCTGACCAGCCTTGCCGTGGAGAACACGACAGGCTCGGCCGCCCAAGTGGTCGGGTTCATTGATGCCAACAGC
>JBIKIA010000360.1:0-5204 GCA_044361885.1 Prosthecobacter sp.
ACTTCGGCGATGCCAAGGCACGCGCGGAAGACGTCAAAGACCCGAGCTTTGGCAAGATCACCACCGGACGCGGCATCATCGCCAAGCTGCACACGGAGCTGGAAGCGAAGGCCGTGGACCTTTCCATCGAGATCCCCCGCCCTGCCAAGAACAAGCCGGACACTGCCGCCAATCGCCGTGACAAAATGGTGCGCGATCTCGCCGACGCTATGCTGAACCAGCGCTTCTCCAAGCTGGCTAAAGAAGAGAACACGCCCATCCTCGGTGCCGAGTCCTACAGCTACGAGTATCTGGAGTTTGTCGAGGTCACCGGAGCCATGGCGCAATGCCCGCCGGAGATGTGGCAGAAGGCCGTCGCCCTGCTGGAAACCGAAGTTCGCCGCGCTGTGCAGCACGGTTTCACCGACGCCGAGTTTGAAGAAGCCAAGGCCAGCCTGCTGAAAGCCGTGGAGCTGCGCGCCGCCCAGGCCGACACTCGCAAGTCCCGCGATCTCGCCAGCGGTCTCGTGAGCATTGTCGCCGCCAAGAAAGTCTTCACTCATCCGAGCGATGACCTCATTCGCGTGAAGGCAGCTCTCGCCAACCTAACGAAAGAAGAGTGCCTCACAGCCTTTGTCGAAACCTGGAAGGGCGACGACCTCCAGATCTTTGTCGGCGGCAAACTCAAGCTCGAAGGTGATGCTGAAAAACAAATCATCGCCACCTACAAAGAGAGCGCTGCGAAGCCCGTCGAAGCTCCGAAGAAAGAAGAAACCGCCGCCTTTGCCTACGCGAAGCTTGGCGAAGAAGGCAAGATCACCAACCAGACCGAAGTGAAGGAACTGGAGATCACCCAGGCCACGCTCTCCAACAATGTACGCGCCAACATCAAGCCCACACCTTTCGAGAAAGGCACCGTGCGGGTGACGATCAACTTTGGCGGTGGCAAGCTCGTGGCTCCGAAAGACAAGCCCGGCCTCATCCCCTTCGCGCAAAGCACCTTCATCATGGGCGGCCTGAAGGCTCACAGCGCTGATGACCTCCGTCGCATCTTCGCCAGCAAGACCGTGGGCATGGACTTCAACGTCGCCGACGAAGCCTTCACCCTCAGTGGTCGCACCACACCGGAAGATCTGGAAGCGCAGCTCCAGCTTCTGTCCGCCTACCTCACCGCTCCTGGCTACCGCGAGGAGTCCGAGCGCCAGTTCCGCCAGAACCTGGAGCCGATGTACATCGAGCTGGCCCACACAGCTGAAGGCATCATGAATGACAAAGTCGTGAGCTTCCTGCACAGCGGCGATTTCCGCTTCGGTTTCCCCGCCAAGACAGAGATGGAAAAGCGCAACCTCGCCGAACTGGAAGCCTGGTTGAAACCCGTTCTGGCTGAAGACTACCTCGAAGTCTCCATCGTCGGCGACATCGACCCGAAGGTGGCGCTGGCAGCCATCGCCAAAACGATCGGTGCTTTGCCAAAGCGTGCTGCCGAGAAGCCGATGTATGTCGAAGAGCGCAAGATTACCTTCCCTGCACCGAGCACCACAGATCTGAAGTTCACCACCGAGATCCCGAAAGCCGTCGCCGCCCTGTATTGGCCCACGGGCGACATGCTGGACATCCAGCGCACGCGCCGCCTGACATTGCTCGGCTCCATCCTCGACGACCGCCTCCGCATCAAAGTGCGTGAGGAACTCGGCGAGACCTACAGCCCCGCCTGCTATCACGTCGCCAATGACACCTTCACTGGCTACGGCTACATGACCGCCATGATCGAGTGCAAACCCGAGCAGGCCGCGCCGATTAGCGATCTCGTCATCAAGATCGCCCATGAACTCGCCACGGGTGAGATCACCGACGATGAATTCGAACGCGCCAAGAAGCCCATCCTCACGCAGCTCGAACAGATGCGCCGCGACAACCGCTACTGGGCGCAAAACGTCGTCCGCAACTGCCAGGAGCACCCCGAGCGCATCGAGTGGAGCAAGAGCCTTGTGAGCGACTTCTCCGGCATCAAGAAAGCGGACATGAGCAAGCTCGCCAAAGAGTATCTCGGCAAAGCCCGCGCCGTCGGTGTGAAGGTGCTGCCTGAATCGAAGAAGTAAGCGGCTCCCGACATCTCCAACCACGAAGAAGGCGGCTGTTTCCAGCCGCCTTCTCTATTTCAGGAATGGTTTAAAAGCGCGGGCTTACTTGCCGACGACGCCGTTGAAACCTGCCTTGTTCATCGCGGCGAGGAGTTCAGCCTCCGTGAATTCGCCTTTGACGGTGAAGCTGGTGGCTTTGGAAGCGATGGTGTTCTCGGTGATGCCGGAGACGATTTTCACCGCGTCGGTCATCGCCGTAGCGCATTTGCCGCAGCAAAGATGCACGCCGGTGACGGTGGCTTCAGTGAGCTTCTTCGCAGGAGCACTGCTTGCGGAAGATGAGGTCTTTTCTTCGGAGTCGCTGGTGCCAAAGTAACCTGCGGCCATGATGGCCTCGACGGCTTTCTTGGCATTGGCCTTGGACTTGGCGGTGACGGTGACGGTCTTGCCTTCGGCGGTGACGGTCACGTCCTTGATGCCAGCAGCAGCTTTGGTGATGCCGTTGGTGCAGCCTTTGCAGCAATTGTGCACGCCACTGAGAGTGACGGTGGTTTCAGCGCTGGCGAGACCGGCAGCGAAGATGAGGGAAGCGAGGAGAAGGGTGAATTTCATGGGCACATGAAGACGTGCGAAAGATGGCACTTCTTCACACGATCTTGATTTTCCATCCGCCCTGTTGCTACTGGCAGACATGCCCCAACCGCCCCGGAAGTTTAACCCCATCCCCTTTGCCTATCATCAGGAGCTGGAGGTGCGCATCGAGAATCTGACCAACGAGGGCAAGGGCGTGGCTCGTGTGGATGGCTGGGTGGTCTTTGTGCCTTTTGCCCTGCCGGGAGAGTTGGTGACGTGCCGCATCTTCCGCAATCACAAGAACTATAGCGACTCGGATCTGGTGGGCGTGATCGAGCCTTCACCGGACCGAGTGGAGCCCGTGTGCGAGATCTTCGGCACCTGCGGCGGCTGCCAGTATCAGCACTTGGCGTATGAAAAGCAGGTCGAGTGGAAGCGCCGTCAGGTCGAGGAATTGCTGCATCACATGGCGAAGATCGACCACCCTGTGCTGCCAGTGATCACCTCGCCGCAGCGATATGGCTATCGGTCCAAGATCACGCCTCACTTTCATCGCCCCAAAGATGGTGAACTGGCCGAGATCGGCTTCCTGCGAGTCGGCACGCGCAATGCCATGGTGGATGTGAAGCAATGCCCCATCGCCATGCCATCGCTGAATGAAGCGCTGATCAAAGCTCGTGACGCCGCCCGCGCCGGGAGCTACAAAAATGGTGCCACCATCCTGCTGCGCGCGGCAGAAAATGGAGTGTTGACGCGGCCAGACGCCATCGCCGTGGAGCAGGTCGGGCCGATGAAGTTCGAGTTTCAAGCCGGAGACTTCTTCCAAAACAACCCCTTCATTCTGCCCGAGTTCGTCGGCTATGCCATACGCGAAGCCAAGGCCAGTGGGGCGAAGTATCTCGTGGATGCCTACTGCGGCAGCGGGCTCTTTGGCATCTGCGCAGCGCCGGAGTTTCAGGAAGTGCTCGGCGTGGAAATCTCCGAAACCGCCGTGCAGAAAGCCGCGCACAATGCCGAGATCAACGGCCTGACGAACTGCCGCTTCATCGCCGCTGATGCCACCGCCATCTTCGCACAGGTGCCTCACGCGGGTAGCGACACCGTCGTCATCATCGACCCGCCGCGCGCCGGATGCAGCGTGGAGTTCCTCCAGCAGCTCTTCGCCTTCGGGCCCAAGCTCGTCGTCTATGTCTCCTGCAACCCCGCCACCCAGATGCGCGACCTCGTGCAATTCACTGAAGCCGGCTACCAACTCGGCAGCGTGCAGCCTTTCGATCTCTTCCCGCAGACGAAGCATCTTGAATGCGTGATGACACTGTCCAAAGCGTAATTGCCAGCCCGCCTTTCTCCATTCGACACCGCGTCATCTCTCGCTCTTAATTCTCCCGCTTTCTCACCTATGTCCACTTCCTCCATTTTTGAACTTTTCTCTCTCCAGGGCCAGACTGCCGTCGTCATCGGCGGCACAGGTGAACTTTGCGGAGCCATCGCTGAAGGCTTCGCCTCCGCAGGTGCCGAGGTCGTGCTCGTCGGTCGTGATCCGGCGAAGGCCGAGAAGCGTTTGGAGTCCATCCATGCCGCAGGCGGTGAGGGCTACTTCGTCAGTGCCGATGCTGGGCGCAAAGGCGATCTCCAACTGCTGCTCGATCAAGTACTGGAGCGCTCCGGCGGCGTTCACATCCTGGTCAATGGCGCAGGTGTGAACTCACCCACCCCCTTCCTCGACATCCCCGAAGAAGAGTATGACCGCATCATGAACATCAACACCAAGGGAGTGTTTTTGGCCTGTCAGGTCTTCGGTAAATACTTCGTCGAGCACAAAGTCCCAGCCTCCATCATCAACCTTGGCTCCATGTCCGGCCTCATCCCGCTGAGCCGCGTCTTTACGTACAGCATGTCCAAAGGTGCGGTGCATAATCTGAGCAAGAACCTTGCCCGTGAGTGGGCACCACTGGGCATCCGCGTGAACACTCTCGTCCCCGGCTTCTTCCCTGCTGAGCAAAACAAGAAAGTGCTCGTCCCCGAGCGCGTCGCCAAGATCATGGGCCACACGCCGATGAACCGTTTTGGCGAATCCCGCGAACTCGTCGGCGCAGCACTCCTGCTCGCTTCCAATGGCGCATCCTCCTTCATCACCGGCCATGAGATGGTCGTCGATGGCGGTTACGCCTCGATGACCATCTAATCCCTGCCCGCCATGCCTGACTGGACGCCACCCAATACTGTGAACCTCGTCGATCTCGGGTTCATGGATTCCCGCAGCAAGCTCATCGACCTCGCCGCCTTCCTCGACCGCGTCCAGCGCGCCGGGCAGGAGTCCGACTTCCGCGTCCAGGCCCTGAAGAACGCCATCCAGCTCCTCTCCCTGAACGAGCCCAAGCGTGCCCAGGAAGTCCTCCTCAGCTTCAGCGACCCCAGCACCCAGCCCATCGAGAAAGCCACCATGCAGGGCGCCATCGGAGCCTTCAAAGCGTAGCCTCCACCGCCCCGGCAAAAGCGCTTCCAAGCTGAGAATGTGGAAGTACGGCCCGAGATTGTCGTGATCCCATCTGAGAAGGGATCGCCACGCCC
>JBIKIA010000037.1:0-17005 GCA_044361885.1 Prosthecobacter sp.
AGTCGGCGGAAACTCCAGCGATGCCGACGGCAAGGAAGCTGGCGGTGATGGCCAAGAGCCAAGCCCACTTCGCCCAAGGCTCCGAGCCAGTGAGCGGGAGAATGGAAGACGCCCGGCCTGTCGGCTCCGACTTGGCAGTCCGCACCATGGCCGCTGGCAGAGCCAGATCAGGCGAGCGGCGGAGGGCGGAGGAGGTCATGACAGCAGAGAGGGATGGGAGGATGGCGGGAAAAACCGAGAGGTCAAAGCCTATTGAGACACTATCGCATGAAAGTCTCCTAGCTGCCTTAGCTTTGCCGATTTGGCCCCCAATCCTACGACTCCACTCAGCGGATCGGCACCCCGATGACGCTGCCGTGGATCACCGGGACCGGATCATATAAAAAGTCGATGTCATCGAAGTGCCACCACTCCGCAGGCAGCGGCATCAGGCCTGCCTCACGCATGGCACGGTGCAGCACGGCGAGATTCCGCCGCACGACGGGGTCCGCCGGCGTCTGGCTGCTCGCCGCATGGGCGAGGTTTTCATCAAAGTAGGTCGGCATCGGCTGCTCCCGGCCCTCTGCGTCCACCAGCGTGGCATCCAGCGAAACCCCGCCGCAGTGGCGCGACCAGCCCACCTGAGGATTGAGAAACATCCCCGTCTTCCCGCCGTGAGCATGGAGCTTCCCCTGCGCCTCCGCCGGACGCCAGGCATCCCAGATCTTCAAACCATAGCCCTGAGCCTTCAGCGCCGCCTGCGCCAATTTCAGTCGCTCCGACGTTGAGCGCAGCAGCAGGCAGGGCATCCGCCGGGGGTAGAGTGGCTGGCCCGTCACGTTCTGCCCCGTCGTGTAGCGCAGATCCACCACGATGCCGGGCACCGCTTTCCGCACATCCACCAGCCCGAGCTTCTCAGCCAGCTTCACCGTCCGCCCTGGATGAAACGCACCCTGCTGTCCGGCACAACCCGCCAGCAACAGCAGCAAAACAAAGGCCGCTGCGATCTTCCTTCCGGCGTGGCTGAATAACATAGAGCCTTTTTTTGCTTCCGTTGAGCGGCATGGCAAGGCAAGTTTCCGGCCACTTTATCCTTTCCACGCCGTCCGCATGACCAAGTACGATCTCCTTAACGCCCTGCTTCACTTCCTGTTCTTCTTCATGGGCACGGGCATCGGCTCCTTTTTAAATGTGGTCATCTACCGCCTGCCTCTCGGCATCTCGGTGAACAATCCCCGCCGCTCCTACTGCCCGAAGTGTAAAAATCAGATCCCCATGTGGCTGAACATCCCCCTCGTGAGCTGGATCATGCTGCGGGGCAAATGCGCCAAGTGCGGCTGCTCCATCTACCCGCGTTATCTCGGCGTCGAGCTCCTCACCGGCCTGCTCTTTTACGCCATCTTCTGGAGAGTCGGCGGCGACTGGACCCTCATCAAGGAATGGGGTCCCGCCATGCTCGCCCTCTGGGTTTTCACCGCCCTCCTTGTCGCCGGCAGCTTCATCGACATCGAGCACTACATCCTCCCCCATGAGATCACCATGGGCGGCACAGTCGTGGGATTGATCAGCGCCACGCTCGTGCCCTCCCTCGTCGGCGAGGAGCTGCCGCTTCGTGGCTTCCTCCTCTCCCTCGCTAGCGGTGCCCTCGGTCTCGGCGGGCTCTGGCTCGTCGTCGAACTCGGCAAACTCGCCTTTGGCCGCAAACGCCTCCGTTTTGAAAAGCCCGCCCGCTGGAGCGTCACCCAACCGAATGACGAAGAGCCCCCCATCGTCACCCTCGACGGCGAACAAACCGGCTGGGCGGACATCTACTCCCGCGCCAGCGACCGCATGATCATCACCTCCCCCGCCCTCAGCGTGAACGAACTCAGCTTCACCGACGTCACCGCCGAGCTTTGGATGGAAAAACTCAAAGTCCGCAGCGCCGATGGCAGCCTCCAGGAATTCGCCCTCGAAGGCGTCACCCATCTCCAGGGCACCACCACCAATGTCGTCATCCCACGCGAGGCCATGGGCTTCGGCGATGTCCTCCTGCTCATGATGATCGGCACCTTCACTGGCTGGAAGTGCGTCCTCTTCACCGTCCTTGCCGCCTCCCTCCTCGGCACCCTCATCGCCGGCCTTTCGCGCCTCTTTGGCCGCAGCGAGTGGGGGCAAAAGATCCCCTTCGGCCCCTACCTCGCCGCAGGTGCCCTCATCTGGGTCTTTTTCGGGACCGAAATCTTCGACTGGTACCTGAGCCTCCTCGCCCCGCGCGGGCTCTGATCCAGCGCCCTGGATTTCCCCTTGCCGCACCCGCGAGCCGTGCCACTATCGCGGCCCTTTTCCTCCCCCACCATGGCCCTCATCGTCCAGAAATATGGCGGCACCTCCGTCGGCAATCCCGAGCGCATCCGCAACTGCGCCCGCCGCATCTTGGAAACCCAGCGCGCTGGGAACCAGGTCGTAGCCGTAGTCTCCGCCATGTCCGGCGTGACAGACAACCTCATCCGCCTCGCCAAAGAAGTCTCCCCCGAGCGCGACCCCGTCGAGCGTGAGATGGATGTCCTCCTCGCCACTGGCGAGCAGACCACCATCGCCCTCACCGCCATGGCCATCAACGCCCTCGGAGGCAAAGCCGTCTCCCTCACCGGAGCCCAGGCAGGCATCTCCACCGACCGCGTCCACACCAAGGCACGCATCGTCAACATCACCCCCGATGCCGTGAAACAGATGCTCGACGAAGGCAACATCGTCATGCTCGCCGGCTTCCAGGGCGAGACCGCCAGCGGCGAAATCACCACCCTCGGCCGCGGCGGCAGCGACCTCACCGCCATCGCCATGGCCGCCGCCATCAAGGCCGACCTCTGCCAGATCTTCACCGACGTCGATGGCGTCTATACCTGCGACCCCCGCGTCGTGAAGACCGCCACCAAGATCGAAGACCTCAGCTACGACGAAATGCTCGAGATGGCCTCCAGCGGCAGCAAGGTCATGCAGAGCCGCAGCGTCGAGTTTGCCAAAAAATTCGGCGTCCGTTTCGAAGTCCGCAACAGCATGAACAACAACCCCGGCACCATCGTGAAAGAAGAAACCCCCGGCATGGAATCCGTCGTCGTCCGCGGCGTCAGCCTCGAGCGCAATCAAGCCAAAGTCACCATCGACGACGTGCCCGACCGCCCCGGCATCTCCTCCGCCATCTTTGGCGCCATCGCCGGAGCAAACGTCATCGTCGATATGATCGTCCAAAACGTCAGCTTCGACGGCGAAACCGACATCTCCTTCACCCTCAGCGCCGCCGACCTCCCGAAGGCCGAGGCCGCCCTCAAGGCCATCCTTCCCGACCTCGGCGACGAAGTCACCCTGCGTTCCGAGTCCGGCATCGCCAAGCTCAGCGTCGTCGGCATCGGCATGAGAAGCCACAGCGGCGTCGCCGCCAAGATGTTCAAAGCCCTCGCCGATGTCAGCGTGAATATCCTCATGATCTCCACCAGCGAGATCAAGACCGCCGTCATCGTCAACGAAGCCGACATCGAGACCGCCGCCCGCGCCGTCCACACCGCCTTCGGCCTCGACGCCGCGTAAGCCACTCCCGCCCGCCCCATTCCCAAGCCTCCAAGCTACCCGTCGGCTTGGAGGCTTTTTATTCGTCCCCTTCCCTGGCTAGAAACTGGCAAACGGAGGCTAAATCCGAGCCTCAGATCGGGCACCGGGAGCCTCCAAGTGCGGAATCTGAGCCTCAGATCTGGCATCGGGAGCCTCCCAAGGCAGAATCTGAGCCTCAGATTTGGGCATGAGACATCCGTTTCCCCGAGGGGAAACGTCACAGCCCAAGAGGCCCTCCTCTCAGCCTGAATCACGCTGCGGGCACATGCCTCCGTCTTTTATAACAGGGTTTACCACGTTGCAGACTGAGACGGTCACTTCTCGGAAGGCAGATGTCGAAACGCTTCCTTGTCTGCGCGCTCATGTCGTGGATGGTCGCTCATTGTGAGTGATCCATCTGCTGCCGCCCCGCCCCTTGCCCGCTGGAGCCAGGAAGGCTCGGCTGTGGCCCTGACGCTCTCGGGCGTCTGGCATCGGGATGGGCCGCCGGTAAAGGTGGAAGGCACGGTGCCCACAACCCCTGCTGTGAGCTACGAAACATCGGCACTGGGTGAATTTGACTCCACCCTGCCCGCCTTCCTGCTGGCGCACATCCGGTCGGTCAGTCAGACAGACACTGATGCGAAGCCCGCCTGGGCGGGTCTGCCCGACAATCTTCGTGGCCTGATGGAGCTGGCCCTCGGGGTGCCGGAGAAGGGCGAGACCAAGGACGACTCGAATGAAACATCGGAACTCAAGCAGCTCGGCAAGATGACCCTGAAAGCCTGGGAAAGCGTGCGCGGCACGACGGAGTTCGTCGGGCAGGCGGTGCTATCCCTGCTGCGCTTTGCCACAGGGCGCGCGCGCTTTCGCCGCAGCGACTTCTGGCTCACGGTGCAGGAGTGCGGCCTGGAGGCACTGCCCATCGTCTCGCTCATCAGCTTCCTCATCGGACTGATCCTGGCCTTCGTGGGGAATGTGCAGCTAACCAACTTCGGCGCGAACATCTTCGTCGCTGACCTCGTTGGCATCGCCATGGTGCGGGAGATGGGCGTGGTGATGACGGGCATCATCATGAGCGGCCGCACCGGCGCTGCCTTTGCCGCACACATCGGCAGCATGAAGGCCAATGAAGAGATCGACGCCCTGCGCACCTTTGGCCTGAACCCCTTTGATTTCCTGGTGCTGCCGCGACTGCTCGCGCTGATGCTGATGCTGCCGCTCCTGACCATCTACTCGAACATCATCGGCATCGCTGGCGGCATGGTGGTGGGCATCTCGGTCGGCATCCCGCCGGTGTTGTATTGGAATGAGACGCTGCTCGCCATCGACATGACCACGGCCTCGCTCGGCGTCTTCAAAAGCTTCTTCTTTGCCGCTGCCATTGCCATCACCGGCTGCCAGCAGGGCATGATGGCGGGGAACTCCTCCGCCGCCGTCGGTGAAGCCACCACACGTGCCGTGGTCGCCTCCATCACGGCACTGGTCGTGATCGATTCCTTGTTCGCCGCCATCTTCACCATCCTCGACATCTGACCTGTGATGACACCTCTGCCAGACCCGCCAACCGCCAAGATCTCCGTGCGTGATCTGACGATGGCCTATGGCTCCTATGTGGTGATGGACAAGCTGAGCTTCGACATCCAGGCGAAGGACATCTTCATCATCATGGGCGGCAGTGGTTGTGGAAAAAGCACGCTGCTGAAGCACCTCATCGGCCTGCGTGAGCCCGCGAAAGGCAACGTCTTTTATGAAGGCGAAAACTTCACCACCACCGATCCCGATGAGCGTGAGCGCTTCATCCGCCGCTTCGGCGTGATGTATCAATCCGGCGCGCTCTGGTCATCTCTCACGCTCGCGGAAAATGTGGCGATGCCGCTGGAGGAGTTCACCACGCTGCCGCCGAAAGCCGTTCGCGAACTGGTGTCCTACAAGCTCTCCCTCGTCGGCCTTTCCGGTTACGAGGACTTCTATCCCAGCCAGCTCAGCGGCGGCATGAACAAGCGCGCAGGCATCGCCCGCGCCATGGCGCTGGACCCCGACATCCTCTTTTTGGATGAACCCGGAGCCGGGCTCGATCCCCTCAGCTCGCGGCGACTCGATGACCTCATCCTTCGCCTGCGCGACAGCCTCGGCTCCACCGTCGTCATCGTGACGCACGAACTCGCCAGCATCTTCAGCATCGCCAACAACTCCGTTTTTCTCGACACCGAAACGCGCACAATGGGTGCCACCGGCAATCCATCTGAACTTCGGGACCACTCCGAGAGTCCTACTGTACGTCGTTTCCTGAATCGTGGAGAAGACACCGCCAAACCCGCCCAAGCATGAGCAAAAAAGCCAACCCAACCCTCATCGGTGCCTTTACCCTGGTCGGTCTCGTCCTCGCGGCAGTGGCCGTCGTGCTCTTCGGCGCGGGGAAGTACTTCGAAAAGTCCCACCGCATCCTGCTGCACTTCGAAAAGAGTGCCATCGGCCTGCTCGTCGGCTCGGACGTGCGCTTCGGCGGCGTGCGTATCGGACGTGTGGCCTCCATCAGTGTGCTCGTGGATCAGGAGAAGAATCGCAAGATCATCCCCGTGATCGTAGAACTGGGCGAAACGGATCTTCAGTCCGTCGGTGCCACCACCGGCAGCCCCATCGACTTCTCCTCGGATGCAGGTGTGCAAAAGGCCGTGAAGGAAGGTCTGCGCGCAGGGATGAAGCAGCAGAGCCTGCTCACCGGGATGCTTTACATCGAGTTCGACATCGTGCCTGACGTGCCCGGCTTCGTGTATGAAGGGCCCGGCAAGGCTGACTACCCCACCGTGCCAACGATCCCCACGGAGATCGATGAACTCATCGCCGGAGTGGCCGACGGACTGAAGAAGATCAACGCCCTGGATCTACCTGGCGTGATCAAAGACCTGCGCACCGTCCTGGTCAGTGCCGAAGGCCAGCTCAAGGAGCTGAACATGAAGGCGATCAATGACAACGTCGTGGAGATCACCAAGGACATCCGCGCCATCACCAGCAACGAGAAGCTGACCCACGCATTCACCACTCTCGACGAAGCCTTGGTGGATCTAAAGGCGCTCATCGCCAAAGCGGACAAAGGCATCGAGCCCATCATGGCTGACATCGACAAGGTCGCCATCAAAGCCAACACCAGCCTGACCAGCATCGAAGAAGCCTCGAACGATCTCTCCCAGATCACCAATCCACGCGGCCCACTGATCCTTCGAGTGCAGTCCGTGCTTCAGGAAACAGAACGTGCCGCTCGCGCCATCAAGGAACTGGCCGATGACTTGAAGCGCAACCCCAACGCCATCCTCAAGGGCAAAGAGCAAAAGCCATGAAGCATCTCCTTCTACTGATTCCTTTACTGTTGAGTTCATGCAGCCTGCTCATGCCCGTGCGTGACACCTCCGTGCGCCATCGCTTGGAGCCCACCGTGCCCGACCGTAGTGCCAAGGCCTCAAAGCCAAGCGTCGCCATCGCCCGAGCTTCCCTTCCCGCTTCTCTCGACCACGAAGAACTCGTGACCCGCGATGCCGCAGGCCAGTTGAAAGTGCATGACTCGCATCTGTGGTCCGAATCCCTCGACACCGGCATCGCGCGAGTCATTGCCACCAATCTCCGCCGCCTCACCGGCTCCCGCGCGATCCTGCCCATTGATGACTTCATCGCACTCGACTACAGCCATCTCGTCGAACTGCGCATCACCCAGTTTGATCCTGATGCGACAGGCAACCTGATCCTCCGCTGCACCTGGAAAGCCCAGCCCGTGAAAGGTGGCGATGTGAAATCTCAGAGCTTCAGCACGGCGATACCCATCTCCGTAACAACGCCAAGCATGACCGGTCGAATCACCGCTATGAACGAAGCGTTGGAACAGCTCGCAAGAGTCATTGCGAAATCGCTTTGATCTCGGCTCACCGATTCATCACCGGCAGTATGATGTGTGAAGGATGCTCGGCATCATGATGGATCGTATTGATCGCCGTCTTCACGCTCCGATGCTGCTGGAGTGGCTCTCCCGTGTTCGGATTCACGTCAAAGCGCGGGAAGTTGCTGCTGCTGATGTCCACCCGGAGGCGATGACCTTTTTTGAAGACATTGCTCGTCGGGTAAAGGCGCACGGTGAGCGGATAGACCTTCCCCGGCTCCATGAGTTTCTCTTCCTTCAGCGAGTCACGGAAGCGCGCGCGACAGATGCCATCGGCAATGTTGAGATCAAAGCCGCCGGGCCAGTCGGTGCTTGGTGGATAGACATCGATCAGCTTCGCGGTGAAGTCCGTGTCCACGCAGTCGGAGGACGCCCAGAGCTTCACTTCGAGTTCACCGGTGACTTCGAGATCTTCGGTCAGCGGCTCGGTTTGGAAGACGAGGATGTCATTGCGCGATGACAGCGGCAGCGGCTGTGTCCAGTTCCACACATGCGGGCCGCCACGCTGATCCCACGCACCTTGCAGCATGATGCCATCACCGCTGGAGATGTTGCCGCCGATGGTCGGCACAGGCAGCTTCGGATCAAAGGTGTAGCTCGACTTGCCCTCCTGCTGCTTCGTCGAAAGAGCGCCGTCGCCGCCGAAATAGAACGGCGTGGGCTTCACACCCGCAGGCGGCCACACGGTGGAGTCGTGCCACTCACCGCCGTGATGCAGCAGGCCCTTGTCGGTCTTGTGAGCATCGCCCTTGCCCATGGTGAAGTAACGCACCTTCGTGGCAAAGGGCGCGGCCTTGCCGACACTGTTAGCCTTGCCCTTGAGCGCGTGATCATACCACTCGAGCCGCCACGCGAGTTCATCGGCGATGGCTGCCGCTTCGCCGAAATCGACCATGCCGTGTGTGCTCTTCGCCTGTTGACCGTGAATCCACGGACCCATGATCAAATAGACATCACTCTTCAGCACCGGAGTCAGCGCGCGAAAATTCGTGGTCGTATTCCCCGCCCATGAGTCATACCAGCCGCCGACGAGATAGACCGGTATGTCTTTGTAGTCCGCCGCGTGGTCGATGATGTTGTTCTGCGCCCAGAACTCATCATTCGCGCCGTGACGCATCGCATTGATCAGCCAGTCTTCGTATTCGGGCGCGAGCTTCAGCGGCGTGCCTCCTTTGCGCAGCGGCAGATTGGCGATGTAGCTCAGCCGGTTGTCCGCCATCTCCTTGAGCACTGTTTCCGTGCCGGGATCTTGCGCCGCGTTGCTCCCCTTCCCTCCATTCAACATGATCCAGTTCCAAAAGCGCATCTCAAAGGTGCCCGCATTGCGCATCGACTGCACACCGCCGTTCGACACCGCATCCACCGGGATCACCGTCGAGAGTCCGGGCGCATTCGCCAATGCCATGGCATGCTGCGTGCCGCCGACATAGCTCGTGCCGATCATGCCGATCTTTCCGTCGCTCCATGGCTGGGAGATGATCCACTTCGCGCAGTCCACACCGTCCGGCGCATCATCCGTCATCCAATGCCACACGCCCTCGCTCGCATAGCGGCCACGCGTGTCCTGCGCCACGAAGACGTAGCCATGACGGGCAAAGTATTCCCCATGCTTCTTCGCACCGCTCTTGTTGTAGGGCGAGCGCGTCAGGATCGCCGGCAGCTTCGTCACATCACCCGCAGGTCGATACACATCCGTCGCCAGCTTCACTCCGTCGCGCATGGTCACCATGAGATTGGTTTCGACGATCAAATCACTGGCCGGAGACTGGGCATGGACCGTGGTGAGGAGAAGGTTGGCAGCCAGCAGATGAAGGAATGAGCGAACGAAGAAGCGTGACATGGCATAAACCAACGGGGCGAACCCCCGTGACTTTCCTCGCGAGCGGAAGATCGCGATCACCGCGCCCGTTACGTCAGCTCGCCACAGGCGCTCCCACATATGTCCACTCTCCTGCTCGTCCGCCTCTGGCTCATGGTCTTCCTGCATTACTTCATCTGGGGCGCCTGGTATTCGGCAATGAGCACTTATCTTTCGAAGCTCGGCTTTGAAGGCAGCGAGATCGGACTCGCTTATGGCACCACGGCGGTGGGTGCGCTCGTGTCGCCATTCATCGTCGGCATCGTGGCGGACCGCTTCTTTGCCACGCAGCGCATCTTGGGCGCGCTGCATCTCGTCGGTGCTGCGCTGCTCTACTGGGTGTCCACTTTGAAGGACTTTGGCAGTTTCTATCCGGTGCTGATCGCTTACACCATCACCTACATGGCCGGGCATGGACTCACGAACGCGCTGACGCTGCATCACTCAAAGAATCCGGCGAAGGAGTTCCCATTCGTGATGTGGATGGCCAGCGTCGGGTGGATCGTCGCGGGCCTCACGGTGAACTGGCTCAAGTTCGCCGACAACGCGGGCATGTTTCAGCTCGCCTCAGGCGCGGCTCTCGTCATGGGCCTCTACTCACTGACACTTCCACACACGCCACCGAAAGGCGCGAACACGCCTGTCTCCGTGGGCACGCTGCTCGGGTTCGATGCCATCAAACTGTTCCGCGACCGCTCCTTCGCGACGTTCATGATCTGCTCCTTCCTCATCTGCATCCCACTGAGCTTCTACTTCACCTGGACGAACCAGTTCATGACCGAGATGAACGTCGCTGATCCCACCGCTAAGATGACGCTCGGCCAGGTTTCTGACGTCGTCTTCCTGCTGATGCTTCCCTTCCTGCTGCCACGACTCAAAGCCAAAGGCATCCTCATCATCGGCATGGCCGCCTGGGCCGTTCGCTTCAGTTTGTTCGCGCTCTTTCATCAGCAGCCCACCGCGCTCTGGATGCTCTACACCGGCATCCTGCTGCATGGCATGTGCTATGACTTCATCTTCGTGATGGGCCGCATGTATGTGGACAAGCGCGCTGGCGAAGACATCCGCGCTGCCGCACAAGGTCTGCACGCCATCTTCACACTGGGCGCTGGCATGTTTGTCGGCTCATGGCTCTCAGGCATCGTTGCGCAAAAGTACACGCATGGTGCCGCTCATGATTGGCAGGCCATCTGGCTCATCCCCGCCGCGATGGGCGCGGTGCTGGTGGTCGTTTTCGCTCTGCTCTTCAAGGACAACAAGGCCAAGGAAACAACCGCACCATAATCATGCGCTACCTCGTCCTCGCTTTACTCAGTCTCCAATCACACGCCGCTGACTTCCGCGTCGGTGCATCCCAGGTGGACATCACACCGCCGCCGGGGACGCCGATGGCGGGCTACTATGCCTTCCGTGCAGTCGGTGGCACGCTGGACCCGATCTTTGCCAAAGCCATCGTGGTGGAGCAGGACGGGACTCATGCGGCGATGGTGGTGATCGATCTCTCGGGCACCACGCGCCCCATCGTGGAGACTGCGCGCAAGGCCGTGCAGGAGCAGTGCGGCATTGAGGGTGATCATGTGATGATCTCCGCCACACACACGCACACCGGGCCGCAACTCGCTCGGGGTTCGCTGATGGATGACATCACGAAAGCGAACTCGCCGCCCGGCCTTCTCTACATGCAGGCACTGCCAGACTACATCGCTCAAGCAGTGAAGGAAGCGAAGGCCAAGCTCGCCCCTGCCCTGCCCTCGGTGGCCATGGGCAAGGCCGAGGGTATCAGCTTCAACCGCCGCGTGCTGCGCGATGGCGTCGCCGAGGCCATCTGGCAGCCGAAGACGATCGATCCCGCCAAAGAACGCCCCGCCGGGCCGATTGACCCCGAAGTCGGCGTTCTCGTGTTTCAGGCAGAGGGCAAACCCGTCGCCAGTTACCTGAACTTCGCCATGCATCCGACGAGCGTTGGCGGTGGCGTGAAAATCTCCGCCGACTATCCCGGCGTCTTCTCGCGCCTCGTCGCCGAGCGCCATGCGCCGGGCATGGTCTGCCTTTTTGCCAATGGCTGCTGCGGTAACATCAATCACGGCGACTACATCACCGGCAAGCGCCGCACGACGCTCGAACTCGGCACTGCCCTCGCCGATGCCACCACCGCCGTGTGGCCGAAACTCAAACAAGTCGGCACCTACAAGCCACGTATCCGCAGCAAGCAGGTCACCCTCCAGCGCCGCAGTGTCAGCGAGGCCCAGCTCGCCAAGGCGAAGGACATCGCCAGCCGCATGATGACCGAGAAGCTCGGCACCGTGCCCATGGCCGAGGCCGTGTGCGTTCTCGAAACAGAAGCGAAGAAAGATGTTCCACTACTCGCTGAGGTACAAGTCATCTCCTTTAGCGACGATCTCGCCATCGTGTCACTACCCGGCGAGATATTCGTGGAGCTGGGGCTGGCGTTGAAAAAAGCCTCACCCTTCAAGCACACCCTTATCGCCGAACTCGCCAATGGCAGCATCGGCTACGTGCCGAACCGCGAGGCCTACCCGCAGGGGAACTACGAGATTGTCAGCGCACGCGGTGAAGCAGGCAGCGGTGAAACGCTCATCGAGACAGCGCTGAGGCTACTGAACGAGGTAAAGGCAGGCAACTAGCTTGGGCAGCGGAACAGCACCACTCCACGGCCGCATCTTTGCCACCATGGGCATGGATGTTCAGGGTGGCGGAGATGGCGATCCAAAGTGAGCTTTCACAACTCTCACGATCATAAGGAATGCCGCGATTATACCGATCCCAATGGCATTCTCGCGCCATGAGGGCGGAAACACCAGAATGTAGCCTGCATCTTTGACCAAAGCTGCAAAACTGGAGACACAGAAGGGCATCAAAAAAAAGCCGGAAAATCACCCACGGGTCCATCCTTGCAGCAGCTCCGGATGATGGCCGTGTGCTGAGGATCAGCGCCGCACCGATGATGCCGCTGAGGCCCAGCGAGGTCAGCCAGATACGCGGTGTGGCATCGAAGTGATGGATGATGCTCATCGCCCACCAAATGAAGTAGCACCATAGAATGGTCCGCCCAGTGGAGAGGTTCTGGAGGTAGCGGACGAGAGGCATGGAAGAGATATGAACATCTTCCATGCCATGTCGAGGGCTGCGCCGAAAGTGTAACACCTGGCGCAGGGAAAACAGCCAGACGGGCTTACTTCAGTTCCTGGATGCGGATGTTCCGCCACATCACTTCCTTGCCCACGGCCTCGGTCTTCTTGCCGATGCCATGCACTTGGAGCGCGATCACACCTTCTTTGGTCAGGTCATCGGTGAAGTCAGCGGCGGCGACGCCGTTGATGAAGGTCTTGATGCTGCTGCCACGGCACTCGATGCGAGCCTTGTTCCACTCGCCCTGCTTGAAGGCCTTGCGTGCGGCCTCGTTGTTCTTCAGATCAAAGAGCCAGCCACGACGGCCTTCGTCATAGACACCGCCGGTGTAGGCGCGGGCGCTGGGGTCGATCTCGAACTGGTAGCCATGCACGCGGTCGGCAGGGAACTTCTTTTTCTTCCCGGCGATCTCCACCTCGGTCTCCTGGGTGTAGTAGTTGCTGCGGAACTGGATGCCCGAGTTCATGGAGGCATCGACCTTAAACTCCAGTTCCAAGATGAAGTCCGAAAACTTCTTCGCGGTGCAAAGGAAGGAGTTCCCCGTGCCCGCCACCGTCTTACCCACCACCGCGCCGTCCTTCACGCGATACTCGGCCGTGCCGCTGTGCTGCTCCCAGCCAGTCAGTGTTTTCCCATCAAAGAGAGGGACGGAAGTATCCTCGGCAGAAGCAGAGAGGACAGCAAAGGCTACGGCGATAAGAGAACGATAGATCATAGGGAGCGGGTAAACGCGGTCACGCTGCGCAATCTCACACATCTCTTAAACCAGGATTGGCAGCTTGGAGCTAAGCCTCATTGGGCGGCCGCCGTCAGAGCGCAATATAATCATGCTTGCTCTCCTACCGCCAGTCGTGTCCAAAATGCCTTACCAGCCAACACGCGAGGCCTTTGTCTTGATACGATCAGCCTCGACTGCGCTCCAGGAGATTCATCATGAGATAGCCGAGCATGATGGCGGTCTGTTCGCCTTCGCTGGCATCGCCGAGCTGTTCGAGTACGAAGCGGCCCTCGAAGAAAGCGGCTTGTTTCGTTAGACGCATAACGGGGGTGCCATCGGTGCGGGCGGCGAGATACTTGGGGTGAAAGAGATAGCTACTGAGGAAGCCGACGATGGGGATCTCGCTAATGAAACCGTCGATCAACTTCGCGAAGGGGTTTTCTTCACGGATGGAGAAGAGCGGCTGGGCAGCACCAGGCGCGAAAACATCGTAATGCGCGCTCCAGAGGCTGCGCATCCCACGGCGGCCGATGGCTCCGAGTTCGCGACCAGAGACATCACGGAAGGTGTATTTGGCAGACCAGTCGATGATGCGATCCGCCTCGATGGTGCAGAGGAGCTGCTGGCGGGTGCTGTCGGTGTGGACCTCCACTTTCTCACGCAGGCGGAAGAGCTTCTGCTTCACATAGCAGACTTCATTTCCTGACGCGTCGGTGACGTAGATCTGCGTGGAAAGGGCGAGCAGTTTGAAGCGGAAAGAGAGCGGGTAGTTCATGACGTGCGCGGATGATGGAGAGTTTTCCGAGCCAGGGCACACAAAATTTTCGCCAGTTGGCGTTAAGCGGGTGTCTCTACTTCTCCCCCGCCCCACCATGGCTTCCTCTGACTTCGATTGGAAACGCAGCTTCGACCAGATCGCCCCGAATCTGGTGCTGTATGCGCGTCAGCTCACGCCTAGTCCGTCCGATGCGGAGGACGTGGTGCAGATGGCCTTCGTCCGCTGGTGGCGGCGCTTCCCGGATGGAGACAAAGACAACATCCCCCTGCTCTACGCCGCCGTCCGCACCATCGCCCTCGACCTCCGCCGCAGTGACACGCGCCGTGCCAAGCGGGAGGCCGCCTCCGAGATCGCCATCGATGGAGAAAACACACCCACCTTTGATGTCCCTCCTGAAAAGAAAGAAGCTGCAACCATCGTCACGGACGCCCTCTCGAAACTAAATGAAGAGCAACGTGAAGTGGTGACCCTGAAACTCTGGGGCGGGCTGACCTTCCAAGAAATCGCCACGGCCCTTGGCATCTCCATCAACACCGTCGCCGGCCGCTACCGTTACGCACTCGGCAATCTCCAAAAGCATCTCGAACCGCTCAAAGACGACCTCATCGGCGAATCAGGCCCGCCTTCGAATCTTCTGAACTTCCAACCCTCAATGCCATGAACGAACAAGAACTCGAATCCTTCCTCTCCTCCCTGACTCCTGCACGCCCCAGCGCCACGCTGGCTCAGCGTGTGGACCGCGAGCTGGAGCAGGACATGCGCTGGGCACTGCGCCCGGCGCGTCGCTCTCCGCGCTGGCTGCCACCGATGATGTGGACCTCGCTCGGTGCTGCCGCGGCGGTTGCCATCATGAGTCTGGCTCAAACCAATGTTGCTAGCACGAGCGAGCCAGCTTTCGCCCTAGCCAGATCACCTTCCGTCATGCCCGTGAGCACTATCCGCGAGGTGGTGGACACGCAAAACGAAGGCATCCGCTACAATGACATCTCCCACCTGCCCGAGCAGCACATGAAGATCGTCTCACTGGAGCGCCACGCCTGGATCGACCCGCGCGACGGAGCCCACATCACCGTCGAGATGCCGCGTGAAGACAGTGTCGTCCTACCAGTCTCCTTCCAATAACCCCCCAACCCTCATGAAAATCCAAACCACCGCCCTGATGCTGATGGCCGGCCTGCTGGCCTTCATCAACCTTCCTGCCCTCGCGCAGGAGAAACCTGCCGCGCCACCTGATCTAACTCCTGCACCAGAACGGCCGCGTGGCGATATGAACCCCGTCCGCGAGCCCGAGCGCGTGCTTGAAAAGCCCGTGGCCTACCTCGGCGTGCTCACCGGCCCGGTGAGTGGTGAGTTACGTGCTCAGTTCGGCCTTTTGGAAGGTTTTGGACTGCAAATCTCCGAGGTGATGCACGAGTCTCCGGCTCATGCCGCCGGATTGAAAAAGCACGATGTACTGGTGAATTTCGAAGATCAGAAGCTCGTGAACATGGAACAGCTCCAGACACTCGTGCGCAGCAAAAAGAAGGATGACATGGTGAATCTTACCGTCATCACCAGCGGCGAACAAAAGCAGGTCAGCGTGAAGATCGGAGAGCGCATGGCACAGATGAGCAATGAACGCGGGCGCGGAGGCTTCATGCCTCCTGGTATGCAGTGGTTTGGTGGCAACAGTGGCTCACAGTTCGGAAATACAGATGAATGGCGTGAGCAGGCTGAGCAGTTCCAGCGCCGCGTCCGTGAATATCAAGAGCAGATGCAGGACTGGAGCCGCGATGGTCGGCGCGGCAACATGCCACCGCCGCCCATGCTTGACGGTCCACGTCGTGAAGGAGATCGCCGTCCAGATGGCGAGCGTGGTCCCAGCGGCCCTCCCCGCGATGGCGAAAGCCGCCGCCCTGATGCCCCTCGCGACATGCCTCGCGTTGAAGGTGAGACACGACGCACCGAGCATCGTGAAAGCCATGCGAGCGCCAATATCACTCGCAGTGACGAAACTGGCATCTACCGCCTGAGCAAAGATGGCGACAGCGCTGTTTTCAGCGTGAAGCCAAAGGAAGGCGAAGAGAAAACCTGGCCGGTGAACACCGAAGATGAGCGCGCCGCTGTGCCCGAGCCATACCGCACCAAGCTTCGCGAAATGGAAGAGCTGCGTCATTCCGTCCGCCGTGATGACGATAGCCCAACACGCGAAGGCACCCGCCGTCCCGAAGGCACCCGCGATACTCCCCCACCCGCGAAACGCCCCGACGGAATCTAAAAAACCGTCATGCAGCGCCCATAGCTGCAACCACCCCTTAACATGACGCGAGACATTAGGTACATCACCTCATGTCTTGTTGTTTTCAGGCCCATCACTTGCCTGCTAGAGAAGCCCATGCCAAAGAGCAGGAATGAGTTTTAACGACCCCGGATTCCTATTTAACAATCGCCAGACCGACAACGAACGCGAAGCTGAGCGCCGAGAGTGGGAACGCCGGCAAGATGTGGCAAGGCGCAGCTATGTGAAAGCAAACTGGCTGGTGGTGCTGACGATGGTATTCATAGCGGCACCGACAGGATTAGAAAAATGGCACTGGCATGTGGTCATCGGCGCGGGTGGATTGATCGCGATACTGGCGCTCATCATGATGATGAAAGGAGCGGTGAAGAATGCCCTGATCAGCATGCTCTTCGCCTCCATCATCCTGCCAGGCTGGATCATAGCTGCACCAAAGGTCACGGCGGCAGCCAGTGAGCTAGTGGGGATGGTCGTGAAACAGTGGAAACAAGTGTTATGACTTATGCCGCCATCAACTCCTGGGCCTGCTTCACCCACTGATCACGCTTGGCACGATCTTTGAAGGAAAGCAGTTCGCTGAAGGCCTCGACATCGTCATCCGTCCACGCGGCGATCTGTTGAAAAGTGCGGATGCCTAAAGCGTGAAGCTGCTCTTGTAGCACGGCTTTGATGCCTTTGATCCTGGTGAGATCATCTGTATGAGTGATTGTGGCACCTTGTTCCAGACTGTGGCGCAAAGCATTCTGCTGATG